>JAQGKJ010000619.1 GCA_028290165.1 Bradyrhizobium sp.
CTCGACCTATTCGCCCAGGGCTCCGCATCCCTACATGCAAAAGACGCGGACGCTGGACTTCTGTCTTGTGCTCGAAGGCAGGATCACACTCGTTCTCGACACCCAAGAAGTACATCTGGAAGCCGGCGATACCGTCGTCCAACGCGGCGCCAATCACGCCTGGAGCAACCGCTCGTCGGAACCTTGCGTGATCGCGTTCACGCTGATCGACGCCGCCAGCGAGGAGAGTTGACGTATGGCATTAAGCCGTTGTGCCGTTGCAATCCTTGCCTGTTTTGCTTTCACGACGGGCAGCGCCGAGGTTGTCTGCGCGCAGACCTATCCGACGAATCCGATCCGTATTTTCGTCGGCGCGGGACCCGACCTTGTCGCTCGGGTCCTTGGCCAGAAATTCACGGAGGCCCTCGGACAACAGGTCGTCGTCGAACAACTGCCCGGCGCCGGCGGCCTCATTGCCGCGCAAACGGTTTTGAAAGCGCGGCCGGATGGCTACACGCTTCTCTTCAGCACCGCGACCTATGTCGCGCTGGAGGCCTTCCGGCCGGACATCAGCTTTAACCTGGCCCGCGACTTCGCGCCCATTGGCAAGATTGGCGAGGGGCCCGCCGTTCTCTATGCGCATCCATCCCTCGGCGTGAAAACGCTGGCCGATCTGTTGAAAGTCGCGAAGGAAAGACCCGGGCAGATCAATTGCGCTTCCACCGGCCCCGGTACGCAGGCGCATCTCGGATGCGAGATGCTGCGCCAGTATGGCAAAATCGATATCGTTCACGTGCCCTATAACGGGATCGGACCGGCTCTGGTCGATACGCTGGCCGGGCGGGCGCAATTATTGTTCGGCTTCCTCGTGAGCATGCCCTATGTCGCCAGCGGAAAACTGGTCGCCCTTGCCGTCACCGGACCGAAAAGGGTCCCGTCGGCTCCGGAACTTCCGACCACCGCCGAAGCCGGGCTGCCGCAATTGGAATACACGACATGGTATGGACTCGACGCGCCGAAAGGCACGCCAAAGCCAATCATCGATCGGTTGAATGCCGAATTGGTCAAGGCGCTCGCCGATCCCATGGTAAAAGAACGAATTCAGTCGATCGGCTTCGAAGCGGAATCAAGCACGCCGGAGGAGTTCGGCCAGTTCGTTGAAACCGAACTCGGCAAGTGGCAGAAGATCGTCAAGGAGACCGGCGCCAAGCCCGAATGAAAGCGAAAATGAGGGTCGTTGCGGTCAAGCGGAAGCACAGATGAAATTCAGGGTTCGCAGCCAGCGGGAGTTGACCGCCGGCCTCATCTTCTTCTCCATCGGCGCGATCTGGCTCGCGAGCTCGCTGAGCTATCGGATCGGCACAGCAACGGCGATGGGGCCGGGCTATTTCCCGCTAGTCGTCTCGCTCATCCTTACCGGACTGGGCATCGGCTCGGTCATCCGCTCGCTGAAGTTTGCGGAGGCGGATGTCCTGGAAGCCTGGCCGCTCGTCGCCATCGTGCTTGTCCTGGGCGGCGTCGTCGGCTTCGGCCTGCTTCTGGAATCTGCCGGACTTATCGCCGCCGCTGCCGTCTTGATCCTATTGAGCTGCTGGTCGCGATGGCGTACGCGGCCGGTCGAGACATTGCTGCTGACCGCCGCGCTGATAACGCTCGTTTCGGGCATCTTCGTCTTCGGGCTCGGCATGCCCGTCGATCTGTACTGACGCCTTCCGCGGATCGACATGGAAATTCTGGAACATCTCAGACTGGGCTTCGACGTCGCCTTCACGCCGATCAATTTCTTCTACTGCCTGGCCGGCGCGTTTCTTGGCACCTTGGTCGGCGTCCTGCCCGGCATCGGCCCGGTCACGACGATCGCCATGCTGCTGCCTTTCACCTTCAAGATGCCGGCGGTAGCTTCGCTGATCATGCTCGCCGGCATCTATTACGGGGCGCATCACGCCGGTTCGACGACGGCGATCATGCTGAACATGCCGGGCGAACCATCCTCCATCGTCATCTGTTTCGACGGCCATCCTATGGCAAAGCAGGGACGCGCCGGGGTCGCGCTCTTCATCTCCGCCGTGGGATCATTCTTTGCTGGCTGTGTCGGCGTCGTCATCATCGCGACACTGGCGCCGTTTCTATCGGAGAGTTCGCTGCTGATCGGACCGCCCGAATATGCATCCATGATCGTCATGGCCCTGGTCAGCTCGGCCATCGTGGTGTCGAAATCGCCGCTGACGACGATCGCGATGTCGGCCCTTGGGGTCCTCATCGGCACGGTCGGCACGGATGTCAGCACCGGCTCGTGGCGTTTCACCTTCGGCAGCCACTACCTCGCCGACGGCGTCAGTTTCGTGGCCGTCGCAACCGGCCTTTTCGCTTTCGCCGAAGTGCTCGACCATCTCGCGAAGCCGGCGGCACAGGCAGAACTCACCACCAAGATCAATTCGCTGATCCCCTCACGTGAGGATTTGCGTGCGGCCTGGAAGCCTATTTTGCGAGGCACCGGGCTCGGCGCGATTTTCGGGATTCTGCCAGGCACTGGCCCGCTCGTCTGCTCCTTCGTTTCCTATGCCGTGGAAAAGCAGCTCGCCGAGGATCCGTCGCGCTTCGGCAAGGGCGCCATCGAGGGAGTGGCGGCGCCGGAAGCCTCCAACAATGCCGCCGCGATTACCCACTTCATTCCGATGCTCGGTCTCGGCATTCCGGCCGGCGCTGCCATGGCGCTGATGCTCGGTGCCCTGATGATCCAGGGCATCACACCGGGCCCGCAGGTGATGACCGGTCATCCTGATTTGTTTTGGGGCGTCGTCGCGAGCATGCTGATCGGCAACGTCATGCTGCTGATCCTCAACCTGCCGATGGTCGGCCTCTGGATCCGCCTGCTGAAGGTTCCCTACCGCCTGCTGTATCCGGCGATCCTGCTGTTCTGTTGTATCGGCGTCTACAGCGTCAACAGCCAGGTTTTCGATGTTTTTCTGGCCGCAGGCTTCGGCCTGCTCGGCTTTGTTTTCAAGCGGCTGGATTGTCCGCCGGGGCCGCTTGTCCTCGGCATGATCCTTGGCCCTGCTCTGGAAGAAAATCTGCGTCGTGCTTTGCTGATGTCGCGAGGTAATGCCAGTATTTTCCTGACGAGCCCGATCAGCCTTGCCATGCTGCTTCTCGCGGTTGCCTTCATCGTGGTTTTTGCCCGACCGAAAAAGGTCATCAAGACGTCGGTTGAAATCAATGCGACGGAGCGGGCGGAAAGCGACGCCGCGTTGTCGTAGGGAATCGGCGGAAACAATTCGGTCGCCGGCTTGATCGCCGCCTACCACAATGATTGGCGCGCGCGTTCCGGCCACGCCCTGTCGTACTTCTCGCCGCCGACGCGGCTTTCGCTCATGTCGGCGAGAATCTGACCCGGCGTCGGCAGGGTTTTGGGGTCGACCCGCTTGTCGGGATTCCACAGGTCGGACCGGACGATGGCCCGCGCGCACTGAAAATAGATCTCATCCACGGTCATGATCACGACCGTGCGCGGCGCCTTGCCGTCGATCTTGAACGACGCCAGCAAGTCCGGATCGATCGAGACCCGCGCACCACCGATGACGCGCAACGTGCTGCACGAGCCCGGGATCAGAAACAAAAACGCAATCCTCCGGTCGCGCACGATGTTGCGCAACGAGACGACGCGATTGAAGCCGCGACGGTCCCGCATCATCAGCGTCTT
>JAQGKJ010000753.1 GCA_028290165.1 Bradyrhizobium sp.
CTCGACCGCGACAAGGCAAGACACGTTCTCGATGGCGAGGAACTGGTGGATGTGACGGCCGGTTAAGGCTTCACTCATAAATCCTTAGCGCTGGCGGACATCCGGTTTGGTGCGCATTGCGGACTCCACATCGCGCGAGGCCGGAGAAGTGCCATAGGCGGAAGTAACGATCCCGGTGTCAGAGTGATTGGATACAGCCGGAATGATCGGCAGGCACGAAGAATTCGCGTTGGCATTTGCCGCAGCGCACACCGTTGGCCGAAAGGTGCAAATAGCGTTGCTCGGTTGTTATTGGCTCGCCTTCGCAATGCCCTTGCGCAGATCGTCAGCGCTCATGAGGGATGGATCAGCAAGATCAAAAAATACCATTCCTGAGCGCTTACCATCCGATGGCCCAAAGTAGGCAGCTTCCGGTTTTAACTTATTCATTATCGATTCCAGTGTTTTTCCGAGCGATCCGTCTTTGAAGGCTTGGTTTCCCTTTTCTACGGGAAGAGTAAATTTAAGCATCATGCGCATTGTCGTCTCCAATATGTGATGAAGGGAAATTTCGTCGCGTGATACGGAAGTAAGCTATTCGCAAGGGAGACTTCTCGCAGCTTGATATTGCAGGTTGATGTGTCATCAGATCCAGCTAGCCGATGTCACCAAATAGCGTGGCCGCTATCGCAGTTGGGTCAAAATACGTAAGAATCAGACTGAGCAAATGTTTTCCGCTTTGCCTCGAACTCGGACATTGCCTAATGCAGTGGGCACTTCGCATGTGCCTGACGCCTGAAATGGTGTTGGGCGCAGCGGCCTGCGCGGGAAGTTGAAAGGCGGGGGAAAGCTGATTAGGAACTAGACGGCTACAGGGAGAAGTTCATGCGCCGGCTTCTGTTCACGTCACTTCTCGTCCTCGCCGCTCTGCCGGCGCTTGCAGCAGAGAGATGGGAGACCTTGCCGCCGACGCCGGCGCCAATCGCCACCGACCGCAGCGGCCAGGCGCAGGTAAATGGCATCAGCGTCCACTATGCGATCTACGGTCAGGGCTCGCCGGTGATCTTCCTGCACGGCGGCTTGGCGAATACCGACTATTGGGGCGCCCAGGTCCCGGCCGTGGCGGCGCATCACACCGTCATTCTGATGGACAGCCGCGGCCACGGCCGCAGCACCCGCGATATCAGGCCCTATGGCTACGATCTGATGGCCGACGACGTCGTGGCGTTGATGGACAGCCTGAAAATCGCCAAGGCTGACATCGTGGGCTGGAGCGATGGCGGCATTCTCGGCATCGATCTCGCCATGCGCCACAAGGAGAGGGTCGGCAAGGTCTTCGCCTTCGCAGCCAATACGGTGACCTCGGGGGTCAAGGACGGTGTCGAGAAGAACCCGACCTTCGCCGCCTATATCGAGCGCGCCGGCCGGGAGTACGCTGCCCACTCGGCGACGCCGAAGGATTACGACAGCTTCGTCGACCACATCAGCAATATGTGGGCCGAGCAGCCAAATTGGAGTGATGCGCAGCTCAAGGCGATCGACACGCCAATCCTCGTCGTCGACGGTGATCATGACGAGGCCATCAAGCGTGAGCATACCGAATATATCGCCGCGATGATCCCCCACACGGGGCTATTGATCCTGCCCAACACAAGTCATTTCGCCTTTCTGCAGGACCCGCGGCAATTCAATTTCGCGATCCTGCACTTCCTGGGCGACCAGTAAGTTGCGTCGCCTCACTCGATCACCTCCTCGGCAGTGGCGAGGAACGTCGCCGGGATCGTCAACCCCATCGCCTTCGCGGTCCTGAGGTTGAGGACCAGCTCGAATTTCGTGACTTGTTCGACCGGCAGATCGGCGGGCTTTGCCCCTTTCAGGATCTTGTCCACGAAGTAGGCGCCGCGGCGATACATCTCGGGAAGGCTCTCGCCATAGGACATCAGGCCGCCGACCACGACCCATTCCTTCGCAACAAACATCCCCGGCAGCTTCTGCTGGATAGCGAAATCGATGATCTCTTTTCGGTGCTGGAGGGTCAGCGCATCTTGCAGAACGATAAGTGCGTCGGGCCGCGCTTGGGCAATCATGGCAAACGCGGCCTCGATATCCCTTGGTTCCCGCACTTCGATGGATTGAAGCGTTACGCCGAGTGCTTCCGCGGCAGCCTGGCTCTGTCTCCACGGATATGCGAGGGCGGGGTTGGCTGCATTCCAGAGAACCGCGCCTCTCGAAAGCCAGGGCACCACTTCCTTGAGTATCCCCAGACGCTTTGTGCTGAGGATCGCGGTCTGAGCTGCTCCCCCCGTAATATTGCCGCCGGGGTGAGCAAGGCTCGCGACCACCCCGCTCTCGACCGGACTGATCGCGTTCGGGAATACCACAGGGATGGTAGTGGTCGCATTCTTGACGGCCAGCGCTGCCGGCGTCGTCGTCACGACGATGATGTCAACTTTCAGTCGCACCATCTCCGCGGCAAACTCCTGGAAGCGATCCGCGTGCCCTTCCGCATAGCGGC
The DNA here is from genome assembly GCA_028290165.1 of Bradyrhizobium sp. Next base: position 2,495 of record JAQGKJ010000753.1, read on the forward strand.
GCTCAACGATGAGGTTGCGGCCCTCCGCATATCCCAGATCCCGAAGGCCATCGAACATCGCGTCGTAGAATCGCTCGTATCCCTGGGCGATAAACCCCATCCGCCAGATCTTGCCCGGCTCTTGAGCGTGCGCTCCGAGCGGCCAGGCAGCCATGGCGCCGCTAATAAGGGTAACGAAATCGCGTCGTCTCATGATGCCCTCGGAAAACACCTCGGATGTTGGGGGAGCATGAGGCTCATGCGTTGCAGCAAGACGTCTTCATTCGATCACCTGATCGGCGCGGGCGAGGAATGCCGGCGGCAACGCCAATCCGATCGCCTTCGCGGTCTTGAGGTTGACGACGAGCTCAAACGTCGTGGGTTGCTCCACCGGCAAGTCGGCGGGCTTCGCGCCTTTCAGGATTCTGTCCACGAGGTCCGCGGCGCGTCGATATCTCTCGGGCAAGCGGTCGCCGTAGGACATCAGACCGCCCTCTTCCACCCACACCTTCCCGACAAACATGCTCGGGAGACGTTCCCGCAAAGCAAAGCCGATGATCTCTTTTCGGTACTCGAGGGTGAGCGCGTCCTGCAAGACGACAAGTATGTCGGGATGCTGTTGGGCTATCGCGGCAAAAGCTCCCTCAAAGTCCGTGGGGCCTCGCACCTCCTGGGATTGAAGCGCCACTCCCAACGTACGGCCCGCACCTGCGGTCTCCTTCCAGGCGAGCCCGTTTGCGGGGTTGGCCGAATTCCAGAGGACCGCACCTCGCGACAGCCCAGGCACCACTTCCCGGAGCAGCTCGAGACGTTTTGCGCTGGTCTCGGCATTGAGGACCGCAAGTCCCGTAACATTGCCGCCCGGGTGTGCGAGGCTCGCGATCAGTCCGGTCCCCACAGGATCGATGGCGGCCGGATGGACGATCGGGATGGTCGTGGTGGCGTTCCTGGCGGCGAAGGCGGCGGGCGTCGTGACGACAACGATGACGTCGACTTTGAGTCGAACCATCTCGGCTGCGAACTCGGCAAATCGCTCGATATGGCCCTCGGCGTACCGGCGCTCGACAACGAGGTTTTGTCCCTCGACGTAGCCGAGCTCCCGGAGACCCTGGAATAATGGGTCATAAAATTTCTCGTAGCGGTGTGCAATAAATCCGATCCGCCAGGTTTTGCCCGACGATTGCGCCCGCGCGACGAGCGGAAACGCCGCGCCTGCCCCAATAAGCGTAATAAACTCACGCCGTCGCATATGACCCCATCGGGCACGTGGCTTATGCAATGCCGGGATTATAGGGGCCTTGAACCCGGGGGCCAGTCGTAAATGCTGCAGCCAACCGTCTGGTCCGATCGTTCGAGATGTTCAAAAACGGTCGTGGCCGCCTTCGGCATAGGGTTTCGTTTACCCTCCAATGAGGACACTCCCGTCGGCCTCACCTGGAAGCGGGTAACTATCGACGACTGCAAAACCCGCTTAGCGCGTTGATCCAGATCAAATTTTGTTGCGCGCCTCAAGCAACCCGGTCGCTCGCGCGGGGCTTGCAAAAACCCGATTCCGGCTCGACATCAATCCTTGAAACCTTCTAAAAAGACTTCCAGCCACTCCGGCCGCAGGTTTCCGGTCCCAGGTTCCGCTTCCAGGTTTTTTGCGATGGATTACAGCCAGTTCTTCAGAGCCGCCCTCAACCGTCTGCATGACGAGCGGCGCTATCGGGTATTCGCCGATCTCGAGCGGATCGCAGGCCGCTTCCCGCACGCGGTGTGGCATTCCCCGAAGGGGCCGCGCAACGTCGTGATCTGGTGCTCCAACGACTATCTCGGGATGGGACAGCACCCCAAGGTGGTCGGCGCCATGGTCGAGACCGCCACCCGAGTGGGCACCGGCGCCGGTGGCACCCGCAACATCGCGGGCACCCATCATCCGCTGGTCCAGCTCGAGCAGGAACTCGCCGATCTCCACGGCAAGCAGGCGTCGTTGTTGTTCACCTCCGGCTACGTCTCGAACCAGACCGGCATTGCCACCATCGGCAAACTGATCCCGGACTGCCTGATCCTGTCGGACGCACTCAATCACAATTCCATGATCGAAGGCATCCGCCAGTCCGGCTGCGAGCGCCAGGTGTTCCGCCACAGCGACATGGCGCATCTGGAAGAACTGCTGCGCGCCGCCGGCCCCGACCGGCCGAAACTGATCGCCTGCGAGAGCCTGTATTCGATGGACGGCGACATCGCGCCGCTCGCAAAGATCTGCGATCTCGCCGAGCGCTATGGCGCGATGACCTATGTCGACGAGGTCCACGCGGTCGGCATGTACGGTCCGCGCGGCGGCGGCATCGCCGAGCGCGACGGCGTCATGCACCGCATCGATATCCTGGAAGGCACGCTCGCCAAGGCGTTCGGTTGCCTCGGCGGCTATATCGCCGCCAGCGCCGACATCATCGACGCGGTGCGTTCCTATGCGCCCGGCTTCATCTTCACCACCGCGCTGCCGCCCGCGATCTGTTCGGAGGCCACGGCCGCGATCCGGCACCTGAAAACCTCGAACTGGGAACGCGAGCGCCACCAGGATCGCGCCGGCCGCGTCAAGGCGATCCTGACCGCCGCAGGGCTGCCGGTGATGTCGAGCGACACCCATATCGTGCCGCTGTTCGTCGGCGACCCCGAACGCTGCAAGCGGGCCTGCGACATCCTGCTGGAAGAGCACCATATCTACATCCAGCCGATCAACTATCCGACAGTGGCCAAGGGCACCGAGCGGCTGCGGATCACGCCTTCGCCCTATCACGAAGATGGCCTGATCGACGAGCTCGCCGAAGCGCTGCTGCAGGTCTGGGAGCGCCTCGGCCTGCCGCTGCGGGAAAAATCGCTGGCCGCCGAGTAGCGTTAACCCCGAAATCGCTGTTGGGGCCGGCCACGCACGATGCGTTGCCGGTTTAATCCGGCTATACTCCTCATCCTGCGACGGTTGTCGCTGGCGGTGGCGCCGCTCAAGGCGCATGCCTGACACGAGAGGGAGTAAGCAGCGATGCTCCACGACTGGGGCGTGATCGCAGCCGCGTTCGCCTACATCGGGTTCCTGTTTCTGGTGGCGAGCTACGGCGACCGCCTCTCGCCGACGCAGCGCGGCCGTGCCAGCGCGCTGATCTATCCGCTGTCGCTGGCGATCTACTGCACCTCCTGGACGTTCTTCGGCTCGGTCGGATTCGCCACCCGTACCAGCGTCGATTTCCTCGCGATCTATATCGGCCCGATCGTGATGATCGGGCTCGGCACGCCGCTGCTGCGCCGCGTGATCCAGATGGCGAAATCCCAGAACATCACCTCGATCGCCGATTTCATCGCCGCCCGTTACGGCAAGAGCCAGGCCGTTGCCGCCACCGTGGCGCTGATCGCGATCATCGGATCGGTTCCCTACATCGCGCTGCAGCTCAAGGCGGTGGCATCGTCGCTGGAAACCATTCTCAGCG
>JAQGKJ010000647.1 GCA_028290165.1 Bradyrhizobium sp.
ACAGAGCACGGTCACGCCAATGCCGAGCGGCCTGAGCTGCATCGCCAGCCCCTCGGACATGCCGACCACCGCGAACTTGCTCGCCACATAAGGGCTGAACCCGAGCCCGCCGTTCATCCCGGCCATCGACGCTGTGTTGACGATGTGGCCGCCTTCGCCGTGGGCGCGGATGTGGGGAAGGAAGGTTCGGATGCCGTGAAGCACGCCCATCAGGTTGACGTCGAGCACCCATCGCCAATTGTCGAGGGAGATGTTGTCGATGCCGCCGCTCGCGGCAACGCCGGCATTGTTGCAAACCACATGGATATTTCCGAATGCATCGCAGGATGCCTTGGCGGCGCGCTCGACACTTAGGGGATCGGCAACGTCGCACGTCACGCCGCGCACGTCGGGCCCAACATCGTGCAGGCTCTTGACGGCGGCCGCCAACGCCTCCGTCTCGATATCGGCGAGCATCACCTTCATGCCGGCTGAAGCAAAAGCGCGGCCGAGCGCAAAGCCGATACCGCTGGCCCCGCCCGTTACGAAGGCGGCCTTTCCGGCGAGTTCGCGCATGATTTCCCCCTGAGGCAATCGGATTATGGCGGATGCCTTATCATGCCTACTTGCATGATTGGGCGCGGACCGATAGCGATTCTTGATGACCTCTGCCCGCATTGTTGTATTCGATCTTGACGGCACGCTCGTGGATACGGCGCCCGACCTGATCAACGCGCTCAACTTCGTGCTCGACCGCGAGGGCCTGCCCCCGGTCCCCCTCCATTCCGCGCGCAATATGATCGGCGCGGGTGCCCGCGCCCTGATCGAGCGCGGCCTGGAATTGGAGGGCCGCGCCGCCGGTGTCGAAGACATTACCCGGCTCACGAATGACTTCATCGATTATTATGCGGCCCATATCGCCGATGCTTCGCGCCCGTTCGAGGGCCTGGAAGGCGCGCTCGACGAACTCGGGGCGTGCGGATATCGCTTTGCGGTCTGCACCAACAAGCTGGAATGGCTTTCGAAACTATTGCTCGACCAGCTGGGACTAAGCTCGCGATTTTCCGCCATTTGCGGCGCGGACACATTCGGCGTCTCAAAGCCCGATCCGGCCATTCTGCAGCAGACCATCGCACGCGCTGGCGGACAGCTGTCGCAGACTGTCATGGTTGGTGATGCCGGACCGGATATCGGGGTCGCCCGCCGCGCCGGCGTTCCCGTCATCGGCGTTGAATTCGGGTATACCGAGGTTCCGATCGCCAACCTCAAACCGGACCGGCTGATCAGCCATATGCGGGACCTGCCGGCCGCCGTGGAAAGCCTGATGCTCCAGCGGAACTCCATTTAAGGCATTGATTTTTCCTGATATTTCAAGGAATCCGACGCCTGCGTTAACCATTAATTAACGATGCAGCCCCGCACGGTTGCGCGGTCCTGCCGACGCTCCTATGGTCGCGCCGGGGATTGTGGCCCTAAGCCGCAGTAGAGTGACGGATTGATCATGCGTCGAGTAATCGTGATTGCCGTGGCGGCAGCCAGCCTTGCCGGCTGCTCTTCATTCTCCGGATTCTCCCTGGACGCTTTCAAGTCGACCCCGCCAACCGTTCAGGTCCAGCTCGAATCGGTGCCGCCGGGCGCCGAGGCCCGCACCTCCGTCGGGCCCAGCTGCAAGACCCCCTGCTCGGTCGCGGTGACCGCTCCCGACGCCGGTTTCGCGGTCACCTACACCCTGAACAGGTTCCAGCCGGCAACCATTCCGGTGCAGGTCATCCGCAACCCCGGCGATTTCTCCGCGCCTGCCACGACGGTCCTGGACCCCAACCCGGTGGTCGCAGAGCTTCAGCCGGCCGGCCCGCCCCCCAAGTCCGCCCGCAAGACGGTGCTGAAGCCGAAGAGGCCAAAACCGCCGAAGGGCATTGCCGCGGCGCCCGAGGGGTCGCCATTCCCCGACCCGTCGCAAGCTCCCCCGCCCGCCAACACCAGCCGCTGATTGCTTGCGCTGGAGCAGGTAGGCTGGCGGATTGTGGACGGATTGCATCATGCCTACATTACGACTACGGAACCCTGCGCCATATCCTCATGGCCGCTGCCGCAGTGACGAGACCTATTGAATGACCGGACCGTTGCCCAGTCCCTCCGCATCGTTGTCGCGTCCGATGACCGACCCTTTTGGCCGGAGCATCAGCTATCTGCGGGTATCGGTCACGGATCGCTGCGATCTGCGCTGCTTTTACTGCATGTCAGAGGATATGACCTTTCTGCCGAAGGCCGATCTGCTCACGCTCGAAGAGCTCGATCGGCTTTGTTCGGCCTTCATTGCCAAGGGCGTGCGGAAGTTGCGGTTGACCGGCGGCGAACCGCTGGTCCGGCGCAATGTGATGTCGCTGGTGCGCTCGCTCTCGCGCCATCTCGGAACCGGCGCGCTCAACGAACTGACGCTGACCACCAACGGCTCGCAACTGGCGCGTTTTGCCGGCGAGTTGCGCGACTGCGGCGTGCGCCGCATCAACGTATCGATGGACACGCTCGATCCGGCGAAATTCCGGGCGATCACGCGCTGGGGCGATCTCGACAAGGTGCTGGCCGGCATCGAGGCGGCGCGCTCAGCGGGCCTTGCCGTCAAGATCAATGCGGTCGCGCTGAAGAATCTGAACGAGGACGAAATCCCCGCGCTGATGGAATGGGCGCACGGCAAGGGAATGGCGCTGACCTTGATCGAGGTGATGCCGATGGGCGACATCGGCGCAGGACGGATCGACCAATACGTGCCGTTGTCCCTGCTCCGCGCGCGGCTCGCCAAGCATTACACTCTGACCGACCTCGACGATAACACCGGCGGCCCCGCCCGTTACGCATCCGTCAGCGAGACCGGCGGCAAGCTCGGCTTCATCACGCCGATGACCCATAATTTCTGCGAGTCCTGCAATCGGGTGCGGATCACCTGCACCGGCACGCTGCATACCTGCCTCGGCCACGAGGATGCCTCCGATTTGCGCAAACCGCTGCGGGCCTCCGCCGACGACGACCTGCTCGCCCTCGCGATCGATCGCGCCATCGGCCTCAAACCGAAGGGCCACGACTTCATCATCGAACGCAGGCATAACCGCCCGAGCGTCAGCCGCCATATGAGCGTCACCGGCGGCTGAGGCTGTGGTACCCCCGCAACGGCAGTCCGCGGGCGAATATTCCCCTTCATTATCAACAAAACTCCAATTGACGGCGCCTCCGCGCGCTGAAATGGTGCTGCGGCTTTATGCCTGCGCGGCTGGATAAGCCGGGGTGCCTGACGGGCGCCATCAAGACAGCGAAAAGCGCAATGAGGGGGAGAAACGTTGCAATCGCTCTCGCAGATGAGCCATGGCTCCACGCGTTCCACGCGCGATGGCGAAGCGATGCCCGTTGAAACGTTCGGTATGCTTTGATGGCGAACGCCGGGGAGAACACGATGCGTCCATTGCTGGCGGTTAGCACGGCGATCGACCTGATCAACGAAAAGATCGGCTACATCTGTAATTTTCTGGTGCTGGCCGCCGTCATCGTGAGCGCCGGCAACGCGATGATCCGTTATGCGTTCGGCTACAGCTCGAACGGCTGGCTCGAACTGCAGTGGTACATGTTTGCCATTCTGGTGATGTTCGGCGCGTCATACACATTCAAGCGCAACGAGCATGTTCGGGTCGAAATCTTTTATCTGTTCCTCTCCGAGCGCGGTCAGCTCTGGCTTGATCTGATCGGCACGCTGTTCTTCCTGATCCCGGCCTGTCTGCTGCTCGCCTACCTGTCCTGGCCGTTCTTCTATCAGGCCTATGCCGTCAGCGAAGTATCGAGCAATGCCGGCGGCCTGGTTCGCTGGCCGATCAAATTCGTGATCCCGGCCGGTTTCGTGATGCTTGCGTTGCAGGGCGTGTCGGAGGTCATCAAGCGCATCGCCGCGCTGCAGAACCTCGTGACCATCGACGCAAAATACGAGAGGCCGACGCAATGATTACGCTGGAAGCGATGCCGCCGCTGATGTTCGGCGGTCTGGTTCTGGCCATGCTGATCGGCTTCCCGGTGGCGTTCACGCTTGCCGCGGTCGGAATTTCGTTCGGCTTCCTCGCCATCCATCTCGGCTTCTTCGATCTCAATTTCCTGCAGGCCATTCCGGGCCGCGTCTTCGGCAGTGTGCTCGCCAACGATCTACTGCTGGCGATTCCGTTCTTCACCTTCATGGGCGCCGTCCTCGAGCGATGCGGTCTAGCGGAAGACATGCTCGATTCGATGGGCCAGTTGTTCGGGCCGATCCGCGGCGGCCTCGGCTATTCCGTCATCATCGTGGGATTCATCCTCGGTGCCATCACCGGAACGGTCGCGGCGCAGGTCATCGCCATGGCGTTGATCTCGATGCCGGTGATGATCCGCTACGGATACAACATGCGCTACATCACCGGCGTGCTGGCGGCATCCGGGACGATCACCCAACTGGTGCCACCGTCGCTGGTGCTCATCGTTCTGGCCGATCAGCTCGGCAAGTCGGTCGGCGACATGTACCTCGGTGCCTGGGGACCATCGATCTTCCAGATCGCGCTGTTCGCCGGTTACACTTTCCTGCTCAGCGTGTTCAAACCGGATCACGTGCCGCCGGTGCCGAAGAGCGCCCTGACGCTGACCGGCTGGCCGCTCTGGCGCAAATGTCTGCTTGGCATCATCCCCTCGGCGGTGCTGATCTTTGTCGTGCTCGGCACCATGATGCTCGGCCTTGCAACGCCGACCGAGGCAGGCGCCATGGGCGCTGTCGGTGCAATCGTGCTCGCCGCGATCCACAACAAGGAATTCAGCACGACCGGTCAGAAGATCCTGATCGTCGGCGTCATCGCCTGCGGCATCGGCACCATGATCGGAATTTTCGTGTCGGAAGGGCTTATCTTCAAGATCGCCTTTGCCATCACCTATTTCGCCGTGGTCTGGGTTTGTCTCGAGGCGGTGCGCATTCCCGAGCTGCGGGGCCTGATCAAGCAGGGCTACGAGACGACCATGCGCATTACCACCATGGTCGTATTCATCCTGATCGGCTCGACCTGTTTTTCGGTCGTCTTCCTGGGCGTCTCAGGCGGCGTATGGCTGGAGCACATGCTGACGTCGCTGCCCGGCGGAGTCTGGGGATTCCTGATCTTCATCAACCTGTTCATCTTCTTTCTGGCGTTCTTCCTCGATTTCTTCGAGATCGCCTTCATCATCCTGCCGATGATCGCACCGATCGCGCAGAAGATCCTGACGCCGGTCGTCGGTCCGGACGCGGCACTGATCTGGTTCGGCGTCATGCTTTGCGTCAACATGCAGACCTCGTTCATGCATCCGCCGTTCGGCTTCGCGCTGTTCTATCTGCGCGGCGTCGCGCCGAAGGAAGTCAAGAGCTCGGATATCTATTGGGGCGCCCTGCCCTGGGTCGGCTTGCAGGTCATCATGGTCGTCCTGGTGATCGCCTTCCCCTGGACCGTCACCGCGCTGCTCGACAAGCCTCTCAATGTCGATCTCAACAAGGTCAAGATCGAAGTGCCGGAAATCGAACTGCCGCCGCTCGATTTCGGTCCGCCGCCGAAGCAATAACAATTCTGCGCAAACAAAACCCCGGAGCTTCCGCTCCGGGGTTTTTCGTTTCATCCAAATTGTCCGACGCGATCAGCTCTGCGAGTGACGCGCCATGAAGTTGTCGAAACCGACTTCCGCGACCTGGAACCACTGGTATCCATTGCTGGCGAACGCAGTCAGCGACTCCAGCACCTTTTTGAAGTCGGCGTTGGTCGCGGCGACCTCGGCGTGCAGTTCCCTGGCAGCCTTGTAGCTCGCCTCCATGATGGGTGGCGAGAAGGCATGCAGCTTGGTGCCACCGGCGAGCAGCTTGCGCAACGCGGTCGGATTGCTCTGATCATACTTCGCCATCATCCAGTTGTTGGCGTAATGACCGGCCTGCTCGAG
>JAQGKJ010000655.1 GCA_028290165.1 Bradyrhizobium sp.
CGCGAGAAGGACGCCAACCGCGGCAACCATAATGCCTTACGGGAATTCGGCGCCGGAAGAGTCCAGCACCGCGTACGTGAACATGAGATGGCCGACCTTGAGCATCAACAGCAGGCTGAGGCCGTGCAGCTTGAGTTCCTTGCCGTCGGAGGTCTTGTAGACGCGGTCGGGATTGAGCGCGCGCGTCAGCGTCTTGCCGCCCTTCTCAAAGTCGGCCGACAATGTGCCGTTCATCAGGCCGAGCGTATTGCGATAGATCAACACCTTGTCATCGGCGTCGACCGCCGCGACGCTGTCTTCCATGTCGAGGATCGTACTGACCGCCGATTCCAGGATCACATCGGCCACGCCGGCCGGATCGTCCTTGCCGATGATGTGGCCGCGGTCGATCCTGATCTCGATATGCATGCCGTTGTTGACCAGCAGGATCGCGCTGGGCGCGGCGGGATCGCCCTGAAAGCCCGCGAATTGCGCGTTCGATTTCAGCGCGGTGGCGTTGCCGCTCTTCAGTTTGACCGCCAGTTGTCCGGCGATGACGCTGTAGGAGGTCACATCGGTATGGCTTCCGGTCGCCAGCGGCACGGCGGAATCGAGAAAGGCCTTTGCCTTGGCGATCACCTTGTTGCCGCGGGCCTTGTTGTAACCCTTGCCGCTTTCGTTCGGCTCATGCGGGATCGCGTCGGTGCCGTAAAACGCATCGTAAAGGCTGCCCCAGCGGGCGTTGGCGGCGTTAAGCGCGTAACGCGCATTGGTGAGGGGCACGACCAGCTGCGGTCCGCAGATTTTTCCGATTTCCTCGTCGATGTCAGCGGTTTCGACCTTCTGCGTCGGCGGCTCCGGCAGCAGATAGCCGATCTCCTTCAGGAATGCCGTGTACGCGTTCATGTCGAACGGCTTGCCCTTGTTGGCGCGGTGCCAGCCGTCGATCTTCGCCTGCAAGGTATCGCGCACCTTGAGCAGTTCATGATTCCTCGGAGCAAGGTCGCGGATGATGGCGGCGAGCCCGGCCCAGAAGGCGTCGGGGGAAATTCCGGTCTTGGGGGTGGCTTCCCTGGCGATGAAATCGAACAGGACGGGAGCGATTTTCAGTCCGTGGGCATCGATACGATTCATGATCGGATTTTTCTCACGACAACAGCGGTGGCGCGCGGTTTTCAGGGCAAAGAGCCCCGCAAAGGGCCTGTTGGAAAGCCCTTTTAGCTCCAAAGCCGGGGCTATGAGAAGGGCCTTGGCTGGCCCCGATTGCCCAATTGAAGGGCTGCGGAGCGCCGGGAGGAAACGCTCAGATATTGGCGGCGAGGTCGACCAGTTCGTCGAACAGAATGCCTGATCTCGCCAGCATCCGCTCGATCTCCTCGGTCGCGTCCGCAACCGAGCGCGCCGAGGTGTCGATCGTCAACTCGCTATTGCCCGGCGGCTGGTAATCATTGCCGATGCCGGTGAACGCCCGCAGCGAGCCCGCGCGCGCCTTGGCGTAATGGCCCTTGGGATCGCGGCTCTCGCAGACTTCGGCAGGCGTCGCGACATAGACTTCGCGGAACAGATCGTCGGCAATACGACGCGCGGCGGCACGGTCTTCCCTGGACGGCGAGACCGCGGCGACGATGGCGATGTGGCCGTTGCGGGCGAGGTGGGTGGCGACTTCGGCGAGCCGGCGGATGTTCTCGGTGCGATCGGCAGCGGAGAAACCGAGATCGCTGTTGAGCCCGGCGCGCAAGGTATCGCCGTCCAGCAGCACCGGCGAACCGCCATTGCCGAACAGCCGGCGTTCCAGCGCGCGCGCCAGCGTCGATTTTCCGGAGCCCGGCAGTCCGGTCAGCCAGACCACCGCGCCACCGTGGCGATAGCGCGCCGAGCGCTCGTCAGGCCGCAGCGCGGATTCCACCGGCACGATATCGACGGGAATGGCGCGTTGACCGGCGTCGACCGACAGCACCAGCCCGCCGCCGGCGATGCGGCCATTGACCTCGATCACCAGCCGTCCGGTACGGGGATTGTCGGTATAGGGATCGGCCGCGATCGGATGCGCCAGCGAAATGTCGATCTCGCCGACATGATTGCGCGCGATCGATTTTGTCTCGACGCTCGAGAGTTCGCCGGGGTCGACCGCTTTCTCGATCGCGACCACGGTCGCGCGGGTTTCCCTTGTGCCGAGCCGGACCAGGATCGAGGAGCCTGTTGCCAGTGGCTGGTCGTGCAGCCAGAAAATGCGCGCGCGAACCCGGCGCGTGTCGCGCGGGCTATCTCCGACATGGGCGATGACATCGCCGCGTTCGACGAACAATTCGCGGTCGAGCGTGATGCCGACCGACCGCCCTGCGGTTTGCACACCCTTGACCGGCATCACCGGCCAGCCCTCGACGCTCCTGATTTTTGCGATCTTGCCCGCGGGCATGATGACGATTTCGTCGCCGGCGCTGAGGCTGCCGGACTCGATACGCCCTGCAACAATACGACGATCGTCGAATTTGTAGATCGCCTGCACCGGCAGCCGCAGTGCGAGCGTCTCCAGCGGGCGGGCAGGCTCGAGCGCATCGAGTGCTTCCACCACGGTTGGCCCCTGATACCAGTCGATCCGCGGCGTGCGCTGGGCCACGCCGTCGCCATCGCGCGCCGAAATAGGGATGATCGCCGAGGGCGTGACGCCAAGGCCGGTGAGATGGGCGGAAATCTCGTCGCTGATTGCGTTAAATCGCGCCGAACTGAAATCGACCCGGTCCATCTTGTTGACGACAATGGCCACCTGTTTGACGCCGAGCAGATGCAGCAGATAGCCGTGCCGCCGGGTCTGGTCACGCACGCCTTCCAGCGCGTCGATGATCAGAACCGCGCCGTCCGCCTGCGAGGCGCCGGTGATCATGTTGCGCAGGAATTCGGCGTGGCCGGGCGCGTCGATCAGCACCACGTCGCGTGAGCGGGTGCGAAAGCGGATCTGCGTGGTGTCGATGGTGATGCCCTGGTCGCGTTCGGTCTGCAGCGCATCCAAAAGAAACGACCATTCGAACGGCATGCCGCGGCGCGCGCTGACGGCTTTGAGCATTTCGAGCTTGCCCTCGGGCAGGCTGCCGGTTTCGTGCAACAGCCGCCCGACCAGCGTCGATTTGCCATGATCGACAT
>JAQGKJ010000844.1 GCA_028290165.1 Bradyrhizobium sp.
CTGACCAAGGCCACCAACCTCGACGGCCGCGCCTATGACATCGCGGTCGGACAGGTCGACATCGGCAATGCGGCGACGCCGATGACCGATCGCATGGTCGATGGCGTGCTGCAGCCCGACGGCCGCAAGATGCCGGAGCCGCGCATGGACGCCAAGGCGGTCGGCGATGCGGTGGCCTATATGGCGAGCCTCCCGCTCGACGCCAATGTGCTGTTCATGACGGTGATGGCCAGCAAGATGCCGTTCGTCGGGCGGGGATAGGACGGCGCCCCTGCGCGCGTAACGCGCGAATTTCTCCGTCATGGCCGGGCCTGTCCCGGCCATCCACGTCTTATTCTCCGCATGAAGAAAGACGTGGATGCCCGGCACAAGGCCGGGCATGACGAGTTGTCGGATTTGCAGCCCTCACGATCGCTGCCATAATCGCCCCCTCGCCTCGAGGGAATCATGCCACAACTGCAATCGGCGTTCGGCGTCATCGCGTTGCTGGCGATCGCGTGGGCGTTCGGAGAAAACCGCGGCGCGGTTTCGCTGCGGCAGGCGGCGATCGGCCTCGCCGTGACTGTCCTCACCGCCGTGGCGCTGATAAAGCTGCCGTTCGTCGCGCATGGGTTCGGCGTCATCAATGACGCGGTCGGCGCAATTTCGTCCGCCTCGCGCGCCGGCACCTCGTTCGTATTCGGTTATCTCGGCGGCGGCACGCTGCCATTCGACCTGAAGGCGCCCGGCGCGGATTTCATCCTGGCGTTCCAGGCGCTGCCCGTCGTGCTCGTGATGAGCGTGCTCACCACGCTGTTGTTCTACTGGCGCGTCCTGCCGCCGGTGGTGCGCGGCATGGCCTGGATTTTGGAGCGCACGCTTGGGGTCGGGGGCGCGGTCGGCCTGTCCACCGCCGCCAATATCTTTCTCGGCATGGTGGAAGCCCCCTTGTTCATCCGCCCCTATCTGGCGCAGCTGACACGCAGCGAATTATTTCTGGTGATGACCGGCGGCATGGCCGGCATCGCCGGCACCGTGCTGGTGCTCTACGCCACGCTGCTGGCGCCCTTGATCCCCGACGCGGCTGCGCATTTTGTCATCGCCTCCGTGCTCGGCGCGCCCGCCGCTATCCTGGTCAGCCTGATCATGGTACCCGAGACATCGGACAGGCGCACCGGCGGATCGCTGGCCGATCCCCGGGTCACTAGCGATCCCGACATGCACGCCTCCTCCACCATGGATGCGATCGTCAAGGGCACGGTCGCGGGACTCGAATTGCTGCTCAACATTGTCGCGATGCTGATCGTGCTGGTGGCGCTGGTGTATCTCGTCAACGCCATCCTCGGACTGCTGCCCGATGCGGGCGGCGCACGCATTTCGCTACAGCGGGTGCTCGGCTACATGATGGCGCCGGTGTGCTGGCTGATGGGCCTGCCGTGGCCGCAGGCGATCACCGCGGGCAGCCTGATGGGCACCAAGACCGTGCTGAACGAGTTGATCGCCTATGTCGATCTGTCGAAGCTCGGCAGCGAGGCGCTCGACCCGCGCTCGCGGCTGATCATGCTCTATGCGATGTGCGGCTTCGCCAATTTCGGCAGCCTCGGCATCATGATCGGCGGGCTCGGCACCATGGCGCCCGAGCGCCGCCACTAGATCAATTCGCTGGGATTGAAATCGATCGTCTCGGGCTCGCTGACGACCTGCCTGATGGGCGCGATCGTGGGGGTGTTGACGTGAGGCCGGAACACCGTCATGGCCGGGCTCGTCCCGGCCATCCACGTCTTTGTCTTGCGAGAAAGGAAGACGTGGATACCCGGGACAAGCCAGGACCAGCCCGGGCATGACGAATACTATTTTTTGAACCCCAGCACCGGCGCTAGCCGGTCCATCACGTACACCGACCCCTCCGCGGTGAGATGCGCGTGATCCCACGCCAGCGGTATGCCGCCGTCGATGATGATCGGGCATTGCCGCGCCGGGCAGATCGTATCAACCACGGAGACGTATGAAAATTTGTCTTGCGCCGGCAGCGCCGCTTTCATCTTTTCATCGAGCAGGAAAATATCCGGCAGCATAAAATCATCGGGACGCGGCTCGACGTGGCGCAGATGCGCGCGCATCAGCATCGACGGCAGCCTGGTCCTAAATTGCACGGCGGGGCCGAGCAGCACCACGGCCATGCCTGCACCATTGAGCGCCGATATCGTCTGCCTGAGATCGGCGATCATGGCGTCGAACCGCGGCGGCCGCGAATATTCCAGCCAATCCGCCGAGAGGATGACCAGGCTCGGTCTATGATCCCGAAAAAACGCCTCCATCTGCCCGGCAAAGCTGCGGCAGGGCGCATTACCCTGGGCGACCGCATTGAACGTCGGCATGCACGCCGCCTGCGTCGCCTGCAGGATATTTATCGTTTGCGGATCGGTGGTCTTGGCAAGGCCGTGGAAATAATGCGCGGCGAGGCTGTCGCCCCATAACAGCACATTGGTTTTATCGGGCAAAAAGCCGAGGCAGGAATTGTCGAAGACGCCGCTGGCAGGCGCAAAGCAGCTGCCGAAGCGATATAGCGGCTGATAATTGTAGGCGTTGTAGGATTCAAGCTGCAGCGCGATGCGGTCGGCATCCGACGGCGTCCGGCTCAAAACAATTCCGCCGACGCTGCCCGCCAGCAGCACCACCGTCGCGCAGCCTGCGATGCGGAACGCGGCGCGGCGGGTCGGCGACAGCGTGCCCTTTCGAAACGGCTGTTCGACAAACCGCCACGACAGATAGGAGATCAAGACCGTCAATACGAACAGGACGATCTTGTCGCCGGCATCGAGCACCAGGCTGCTTTTCGAGAACCGGGCAAACGTGAACAGCGGCCAGTGCCAGAGATAGAGCGAATAGGAAATCTGCCCGAAGAATTTTGCGGCATTGAGCGGCGAATACGGGTTTCGTTTCAGGGTGGGAACGCCAATGCCGCTCCAGATGAACATCGCCGCACCGATGCACGGCGTGAGCGCGTTGAAGCCAGGAAAACCCGGCCCCTGCCGTAACGAAAAGATCGGGATCGCAATCAGCACCAGCGCGATGCCGCGCGCGATCTTTAGCGCCAGCGCGTGGCGCAGCACAGGAAAGCCCGGGGTCGCGATCAGCCCGCCGACCAGGAATTCCCAGGCCCGCGGCGGGCTCATGAAGAAGGCATTGGCGGAACGATCCGTCCGCATCAGCCAAATACTGAGCGCAAACGACGCCAGCCCCAGCACGCCGGTGGCAAGCGGCAGCACGTTGCGCCCGCGCGCAAGTCGCAGCAGCCCCCACAACAACAGCGGCAGCGCCAGATAAAACTGCTCCTCGACCGCCAGCGACCAAGTGTGCAGCAGCGGTTTTTCGACCGCCGCATGGTCGAAATAACCTCGATACGCTGTATGGGGATTTCAGAGATCAGGAGGG
>JAQGKJ010000845.1 GCA_028290165.1 Bradyrhizobium sp.
TCAAGGAAAAGAATGGCGTCTACATCAATTCGGGCGCGGCGACCTCGGATCTGACCAACGCGCAGTGCTCGCCGAACACCGTGCACTGGACCTACGACACCTACATGCTCGCCCATACCACCGGTCAGGCGCTGGTGAAGGCCGGCGGCGATACCTGGTTCTTCCTCACCGCCGACTATGCGTTCGGCGCCGCGCTGGAACGTGACACCAGTGCGGTCGTCACCGCGAATGGCGGCAAGATTGTCGGCGGCGTCAAGCATCCTTTGAATACGGCCGACTTCTCGTCGTTCCTGCTGCAAGCGCAATCGTCGAAAGCCAAGATCATCGGGCTGGCGAACGCGGGCGGCGACACCACGAACTCGATCAAGCAGGCGGCTGAATTCGGCATCGTCAAGGGCGGACAAAAACTCGCGGCGCTCCTGCTGTTCCTCACCGACGTCAAGGCGATCGGCCTGGAAACCGCGCAAGGCCTGAACTTCACCGAGACGTTCTACTGGGACATGAACGACCAGACCCGGGCATTCTCCAAAAAATTCGCGGCACGGATGAAGAATGGCGCCCCGCCGACCATGGTCCAGGCCGGCGTCTATTCAGGGCTGATCCATTACTTCAAGGCGTTGGACGGGCTCGGCGGCAACCCGCATGATGGCGTCAAGATCGTGGAGAAGATGAAATCGATCCCGACCGATGACCCGCTGTTTGGCAAGGGCGAGATCCAGCCCAACGGCCGCACCATCCATTCGGCCTATCTGTTCGAGGTCAAGAAGCCCTCGGAATCCAAGGCTCCCTGGGATTTCTATAAGCTGGTCGGCACGGTTCCGGGCGACCAGGCCTTCACGCCGCTTTCGGAAAGCAAGTGTCCGATGCTGAAGAAGTAAGAGCGATTGCCCGCCGGTCATGCGCCGGCGGGCTCCGTTCCGTGCTACAATTTGATTGGGTGCGAAAGATCGATCGATGCAGGCTCTCTACGCGCAGCTTCTGGTGGGACTGATCAACGGCTCGTTCTACGCGCTGTTGAGTCTTGGGCTTGCCGTGATCTTCGGGATGCTCAACATCATCAATTTCGCCCATGGCGCGCTTTATATGATGGGCGCTTTCTGCGCCTATTTCCTGCTCAACGTCATGGGCATCGGATATTGGCCGGCGCTGATCATCGCTCCGATCGCGGTTGGTATTTTCGGCATGATCCTCGAGCGGACCATGCGGCAATGGCTTTCCGGCCTCGACCATCTCTACGGGCTGTTGCTGACGTTCGGGATGGCGCTGATCATTCAGGGCGTGTTTCAGAATTATTTCGGCTCCTCGGGTCTGCCCTACGCGATCCCCGACGAACTCAAGGGCGGCATGAATCTCGGCTTCATGTTCCTGCCGATCTATCGCGGCTGGGTGGTGATCTTCTCGCTCATCGTCTGCCTGCTCACCTGGTACCTGATCGAGCGGACCCGGCTTGGCGCCTACCTGCGCGCCGCCACCGAAAATCCGACGCTGGTGCGCGCCTTTGGCATCAACGTGCCCAGAATGATCACGCTGACCTACGGGCTTGGCGTTGGACTTGCCGCGCTCGCCGGCGTGTTGTCGGCGCCGATCAACCAGGTGCGGCCGCTGATGGGGGCCGATCTGATCATCGTCGTGTTCGCGGTGGTGGTGATCGGCGGCATGGGTTCGATCATGGGATCGATCATCACCGGCTTTGCCCTCGGCGTGGTCGAGGGACTGACCAAATACTTTTATCCCGAGGCCTCCAACACCGTGGTATTTGTCCTGATGGTGCTGGTGTTGCTCATAAAACCTTCGGGATTGACGGGACGGGCGACCTGACATGACGGCCATGACCGACGATACCTTGCCGGTGACCGCGCGCACCATCCGCGACGAGATGATCGCGTTCATCGTCATGGCAGCGCTGCTGGCGATCGTGCCGTGGACCGGCGTCTACCCGTACTTTGTGATGCAGGCGCTGTGCTTCGCGCTGCTCGCCTGTGCCTTCAACCTGTTGATCGGCTACGGCGGACTATTGTCGTTCGGCCACGCGATGTTTTTGGGTACCGCAGGCTACGTCTCGGCGCATGCCCTGAAGGTCTGGGGCTTTACGCCCGAGCTTGGCATTCTGATCGGCACCGCGGCTGCCGCCGGGCTTGGTGTCGTCACCGGTCTCGTCGCGATCAGGCGGCAGGGCATCTATTTCGCGATGATCACGCTGGCGCTGTCGCAGCTCCTGTATTTCATCTATCTGCAGACGCCGTTCACCCATGGCGAAGATGGCATCCAGGGGATTCCGCAAGGGCATCTGTTCGGAATTTTCAATCTCGCGAATTCGACGGTGCTTTATTACGTCATCCTCGCCGGATTCCTGTTCGGCTTCCTGGTGATCTTTCGCACCATCAATTCGCCGTTCGGCGAGGTACTGAAAGCGATCCGGGAAAACGAGCCGCGCGCGATCTCGCTCGGCTACAAGACCGATCAGTACAAGCTGCTCGCCTATATCCTCTCCGGGACGCTGGCCGGATTTGCCGGCTCGCTAAAAGTGTTTGTCGCGCAAAATGCTTCGTTGACCGACGTGCACTGGAACATGTCGGGCGAGATCGTGCTGATGACGCTGGTCGGCGGTCTCGGCACCGTGTTTGGACCCGTCGTCGGCGCCTTCGTCATCATCGCCATGCAGCAATATCTGGCCGGGTTCGGGCAGTGGGTGACGGTGATCCAGGGCGTGATTTTCGTGGTCTGCGTGCTGACCTTCAGGCGCGGCGTGATCGGCGAGATCGCCCATTATTTCCGCCGCTCGCTCTAGATCCCCGGACGCGGTGCACCGCTGACGCGCTGCGTCGCGTCCGGGGAACATGACAAACCGGTGGATGACCGGGTTCCCTTGACCGCTCTCAAGGCGCTTTTCCACAAAATGCTCTATGACAGTTATGTGACAGGCCACCCTGCCGGCCATTTCCATAACGATGGACTTCACCGATGCTGCGTTGGTTTCGCGCCTTTCTCCCCAAGGAGGAACGGTTTTTCGACCTGTTCGCCCGGCATGCCCAGACCTGCGTGCAGGGTGCGCTGGCGTTGCAGGGCATGCTGCGCGGCGGCGACGAAACCCCGGTGTTCTGCCAGCGCGTCAACCAGTTCGAAAATGACGCCGACAATATCACCCGCGAGGTACCCACCGCGGTACGCAGGACCTTCATCACGCCGTTCGACCGTGGCGACATCAAGAACCTGATCACCGCGATGGACGACGCCATCGACCAGATGCAGCAGACCGCCAAGGCGGTCATTCTGTTCGAGGTCCGCAGCTTCGAGCCGCCGATGCGCGAAATGGGCACATTGCTGGTCGAGTGCGCCAATCTCGTCGGCCGCGCGCTGCCGCTTTTGAAATCGATCGGCGATAACGTCTCGATGCTCACCGCGATCACCGAGGAGCTGACCAAGCTGGAAGGGCGCGTGGACGATCTGCACGATATCGGACTGAAGGAGCTGTTCCTCAAGCACCGCAACGCCAACACGATGGACTTCATCGTCGGCGCGGAAATCTACGACCATCTGGAGAAAGTCGCCGATCGCTTCGACGATGTCGCAAACGAGATCAACAGTATCGTGATCGAACAGGTATAGGGCAGGGCCGCGCAGTGGACGCCACGCTTGGTCTTCCGATTCTGGTCGGATTAATCGCAGTCGCGCTGCTGTTCGATTTCCTCAACGGATTGCACGACGCCGCCAACTCGATCGCGACGATCGTGTCGACCCGGGTGCTGCGGCCGCAATATGCGGTGTTCTGGGCGGCGTTCTTCAATTTCGTCGCCTTCATGGTGTTCGGGCTCAACGTCGCGCACACCATCGGCACCGGGATCGTCGAGCCCAGCGTGATCGACACCCAGGTGATATTCGCCGCCTTGATCGGCGCGATCGTCTGGAACCTGATCACCTGGGGATTGGGCATACCGTCCTCGAGCTCGCACGCCTTGATCGGCGGACTGGTCGGCGGCGGCATGGCCAAGGCCGGACTGTCGGCGGCGGTCTGGAGCGGACTGTCGAAAACCCTGCTCGCGATCGTGCTATCGCCGCTGGTCGGATTCCTGCTGGCGATGATGCTGGTTGCGATCGTCTCATGGGCCTCGGTGCGCTCGACCCCGTTCGCGGTCGATCGCGCTTTCCGTATCCTGCAGTTCGTCTCGGCATCGCTCTATTCGCTCGGCCATGGCGGCAACGACGCGCAGAAGACCATGGGCATCATCGCGGTGCTGCTTTATTCGCAAGGCTATCTTGGTGCCGAATTTTCCGTGCCGTTCTGGGTGGTGCTGGCGTGCCAGGCGGCGATGGCGCTGGGCACCCTGATGGGCGGCTGGCGCATCGTCCGCACCATGGGTTTGCGGATCACAAAACTGACACCGATGCAGGGATTTTGCGCGGAGACCGGCGGCGCCGCGACGCTATTCATCGCGACCTGGCTCGGGGTTCCCGTGACGACCACGCACACCATCACCGGCGCCATCGTCGGCGTCGGCGCGGCGCGGCGGGCCTCGGCGGTGCGCTGGAACGTCGCGAGTTCGATCGTCTATGCCTGGATCATCACCATCCCGGCGGCCGCCATCGTCGCGGCGCTGACATACTGGGCGGTATCGTTCCTGCGTTAACCGGGTATCGGCCGGTTTGAGTTCAGGGGCGCAATCCCCATATGAAGTGGGCCGTTCCTCCTTGATCCAGCCCGGTTTCCCTGCCAAACGCTCGCGACATGTCCGACCTTGCCATCACTACCGAATCGCCGTCCCGCTCACCGCTCGCCACCGAGGTCGCGCGGCGGCGCAGCTTTGCCATCATCTCGCATCCCGACGCCGGCAAGACCACCCTGACCGAGAAACTGCTGCTGTTCGGCGGCGCCATCAATCTCGCCGGCCAGGTCAAGGCCAAGGGCGAGCGCCGCAACACCCGTTCCGACTGGATGAAGATC
>JAQGKJ010000847.1 GCA_028290165.1 Bradyrhizobium sp.
AACGCCGGCCAGGGAAAGTCGGAAGCATTCACAAGTCAATTCCGGGCACTGCTCCGCTCCCCTGACAAGGCATAGGCCGGCCCCACCAAGTTAGTCATCGTTGGAAATGCTATCTTCGAATCCCCAGAGCCTGATTATAAAACGACTCGTCGACGTATTTGCGCCAATCGGTCAGTGTCTTTTGAGGCACACCATATTCGGTCCGGATCTGCAGCGCGGTCTGCGCGCCGACTGGATCGAACTTGGCATGGAGTTGAAACCCTTCGGTCTTCGAAACCATCAATTCCCATGCCTTGTCGATCACCGAGCGAGGTGTATTGAGAATATGCTTGGCGTAAATGTCCGCAGCTTCGGCCTTGTTGGCAGGATCCGCAAGCCAGTCGTTCGCGGCGACATAGGCGCGTATGAATCCCTTCAATCGGTCGGGATTGGCCGCCGCCCAGGATCGTCGCGCGACGCCTGACAGCGCCTGATAGTTACCGAGGATGGCCTGGATGTCACCTAGGCGTTTGAACCCGTCCTGCTCAGGCAGAATTTCCTGCGGCGAACTGACCATTGTGGCTGCGATCTTGCCCTGCATCAGAGCCTGGACGCGCGAAGCGGTGCCGCCGAGCCGCTCAAGCTTGTAGCTGCCTGGCGGCAGTCCGTTGCGCTCAAGCAGGCGGTACATCAGCAGGGTGTAACCTGTAGCCAAGGCATCGACCCCGAGGGTCTGATCCCTCAGATCGGCAAATTGGCGGATCTCTGGCCGAACGATCAGGCGCAAGGTGCTCGAAATCCCGCCCATAAAGACGAACAAGTCGGGCGGCGCATCGAAATGGACCTCCCCCTGGTTTTCCTGGTAGGCGACCACATTGTCGAACGGCGTCATCGCGATATCGAAGTCGCCCGCTAGGAGCCCCTTGATCTGGAACACCGAGCCCGGTGTCTCGGTCACCTTGACTGCAAGGCCCTCTTTTTCGAACAGCCCCTTGTCCTGCGCAACGAAGATTGGCCAGCTCAATCCACCGGGAAAGATGATCAGGTTCAACGACGCCGGTGCCTGTGCCGATGCCGGGCTCAACAGCAGCGTCAGGAACAATGAGAAAGCGAGGTGTTTCATGTCGTCATCCCTGATCTTTTTGGTTCCAAGTTGGGCGCGGCAGTATCCGATCCGAAGCGTTGGTTTATGGCCAGCTCGCAAACGATTTGGCCGCAAACGATCCAACCTGAATCTCTTCGTCGGGACCAGCCGGATCGGTGAAGAAGCGAATTTTGATCGCATAGTCTTCGAGGTAGTTGATTGGCGGCCCGACCCGAAATGGCCGGTCGTGGCCGGGATAGATCACTTCGGCAA
Organism: Bradyrhizobium sp.; assembly: GCA_028290165.1. The sequence goes on from JAQGKJ010000847.1 coordinate 1,337, forward strand.
GGCTGAGCGCCCGCAGCAGGCTTCCGCGTGCGCGCGAATCGTACGGGCGCTGATAGCGAATATCCCGCGCGGCGGCATCGCCGGCGCAACTGACGGCATCTCCGGCCAAGAGCGCATTACCGACCACCAGACCGATCGAGCCCGGGGAATGTCCGGGAAGCTCGATGATGCGAACGCCGTCGGCAATTTCCTGTTCCTCGTCGATCGGCCGCAACTGCAACCGGCGCAGCGCGCGTCCGACGTAGCCGGGCGTGTCGGCATCGTGCTGGTCCGGTGCTTCCGCATACGCCAGCGCGCGCTCATGCAGAACGACCTCGGCGTTCGGGAAAAGGTCGGCGTTGGCGGCGCTATCCCAATGCAAGTGGGACAGAACTACGGTGTCGATCGCACCCGGATCGATCCCGAGCCGCTGCAGCCGCGTCTGCAGTATCGGTCGATAGGCATAGGGTCCAGTGTCGAAAATAATGGTGCGGCCGCCCGCGCGCACCAACGCAACGGTGGAGATGCCCGTCAGAAATTTGTCGGCGCGGGCGGGAAGGCCGGCGAACAGAAGGGTAATGGGCGAAGACGCATTCATCGCGGGTCTGCCGTGTTTGCGGAACGCTCGGTTGAGATCTCCACGTCGAGATCTTGGCCATGGGGTTGGAACGGAAAACTCAGCTGATAGCGATATTGCGCCAGATAGCTCACCTTGCCGTCGCGCAGGCTGAACGGCCGGTCATGCCCCGGATAGAAGATGTCACCGGCAGCGAGCGCCCGGTCGAGACTGGCCTGGGCCTTGGCGGGATCGAAGAACGCGACGTCTGGAATTCCGCGGACGGCATCCCGCGCCGACCACAGCGCGTCGCTGGCAAGCACGGCGCGTCCGTCATCGGTGTCGATCACGAGCCCCTGCAAGGCGACCGAATGGCCGGGCAGCAGCAGCGTTCGGATACCGGGGAACAGCTCCTGCTCTAGCTCCGGCAGCAGCGTTACCCGCATGTCCTGCAGAATTTCGCGCACATAGGGCGGGGTGCCCCAGTCATTCGGGCGGGGTGAGGCGGCGTAGTCGAACTCGGCCCGAGGCGTCAGGATTTCGGCGTGGGCGAACAGGTCGAGATTTTCGACATGATCCCAGTGCAGATGGGTCAGGAACACGGTGTCGATATCGTTCGGCGCCAGGCCGCGCGACTTTAGTTCCTCGATCAGCAGTGGCCGAACCCGGAACGGCCCGGTGTCGAACAGGATGGTCCGGCCTGCGGCCCGAAGCAGCAGCAGTGAGCAGATCCCGAACAGGAAGTGATCGGCTTTGGCGGGCAGGCCTGGAACTAGAAGGTCAATTTTCACGCTGTGTCCTGCTGCAGGCGGCACGGCGCCCAAGTCGGGCGCTTGCCTCTCCGGCCGTTGTGCCCTATTACGCATACCGAAATCAATTATGAAACTATGGGAGGTGAGATGAATTTTCGTCCTTTGGCGATGTCCCTGGTTGGCGGGCCCCTCGCGGCGCTGATGCTGATGGCGGTGCCGCTCGGCGCCCAGACCGCCGCGCCGACGCCGGTGCGCGCGGCCTACATTCCGGTCATCACCTGGTTGCCGGCCTGGGTCGCCAAGGAAAAGGGGTTCTTCGCCAAGCACGGTCTCGACGTCACGCTGAGCGCCGCGCAAAATCTGTCTTTGCTGCCGGGCACTGTCGGCCGGCAGTTCGAATTTGCGCCGAGCACGGCGCCTGATCTGCTCAAGGCGGTCGCAAGCGGGCTCGACGTCGTGGCGGTCGCGGCCTCGGTGTTCGAGACCGAAGACAACGCATCGACCCAGCTGATGGTCGCTCCGGATTCCGGCATCACCTCTGCGAAGGATCTGACCGGCAAACTGATCGCAACGCCGACAATCGGCGGCGTCATCCACGTCTCGGTGCTTTATTGGCTGAAGAAGAACGGCGTCGATCCGGCCAGCATTCGCGCTGTCGAGGTTCCGTTCCCCAACATGGCCGATCAGCTGAAGGCGAAGCGGGTCGACGCCGTTGAGGCTGTTGAGCCGTTCGTCGGTGCGTTGCGTGCGGCCGGCAATGTTGCGATCACAGCGCCCCTGCTCAGCGCCGGCAAGGAAGTGCTCTTTCCGTTCTGGATTTCGTCGGGCGAGTGGGCGCGCAGCCACGGCCCGCTGGTATCGGCATGGAAAGCCTCGCTGGATGACGCGATCGCTTTTATCAAGGAGAATCCGGAGGAAGCCCGCAAGATCGTGGCGCAGTACACCAAGCTGCCCGAGCCAGTGGTGAAGGCCACCCCGTTCCCGACCTATCGCACCGCCATAACGGCCAAGGACATCGGGGTCTGGG
>JAQGKJ010000850.1 GCA_028290165.1 Bradyrhizobium sp.
CTGTTGAATGCCACGCTCACGCTGCCGGGCATCGCCGGCATCGTGCTGACGGTCGGCATCGCGGTCGACTCCAACGTTTTGATCTATGAGCGCATCCGCGAGGAACTGCGCGGCGGGCGCAACGCGATCTCCGCGATCGACGCCGGTTTCAAACGGGCGCTGTCGACGATTCTCGATTCCAACATCACCACCTTCATCGCCGCTGCCGTGCTGTTCTATATCGGCACCGGACCGGTGCGCGGCTTCGCCGTGACGCTCGGCATCGGCATCATCACCACGGTTTTCACCGCCTTCACGCTGACCCGGCTGATCGTGGCGGGCTGGGTGAGGTGGAAGCGGCCGCAAAGCGTGCCGATCTAATGCGGAGCCGGCTGTGACTCATTTGGTTCTCATCGGGCTGGGCATCGTGATTGCCGTGCTGACGGTCGTCGCCTGCTTTGGCTGGCTGCCGTCGCTGCGGATCGTGCCCGACAATACCCATTTCGATTTCACCCGCTTCCGCCGCATCAGCTTTCCGATCTCGGCTGCACTGTCGATTGTTGCGATTACGCTGTTCTTTACCCACGGGCTGAATTTCGGCATCGATTTCAAGGGCGGCACGCTGATGGAAGTCCGTGCCAAATCCGGCACCGCCGATATCGCATCGATGCGCGCCAGCCTGAGCAGTCTGGGCCTCGGCGACGTCCAGTTGCAGCAGTTCGGCGGGCCGGACGAAGTGCTGATCAGGGTTGCCGAACAGCCCGGCGGCGACGCGGCGCAGCAGGAAGCGGTGCAGAAAGTCCGCGGCGCGCTGGGCGATGCCGTCGAGTATCGGCGCGTCGAGGTGGTGGGTCCGCGCGTTTCCGGAGAATTGCTGGCCTACGGCATGCTCGGTCTGATGCTCGCGATCTTCTCGATCCTGATCTATCTCTGGTTCCGGTTCGAATGGCAGTTCGCGCTCGGCGCCATGATCGCCAACGTCCACGACATCGTGCTGACCATCGGCTTCATGTCGATCTCGCAGGTCGACTTCGATCTGACCAGCATCGCCGCGCTTTTGACGATTTTGGGTTATTCGCTCAACGACACCGTCGTGATCTATGACCGGATCAGGGAAATGCTGCGGCGTTACAAGAAAATGCCGATGCCGGAACTGCTCAACGAGTCCATCAATTCGACGCTGTCGCGCTCGATCGTCACCCACCTCACCGTTTCGTTGGCGCTATTGGCGCTGTTGCTGTTCGGCGGCAACGCCATCCACAGCTTCACCGCCGTGATGATGTTCGGCGTGGTGCTGGTCGGCACCTACACCTCGATCTTCATCGCAGCCCCGATCCTGATCTATCTCGGCGTCGGCACCCACCGGGCCGAGGTGCCGGACAAGCCCGCGAAGAAGTAGAGCATGATCCCGAAAAGTGGGAACCGGTTTTCGGACAAGATCATGCTCTCACAAATAGGACCATAGCGATGGCGAGCCGCTCGGACGCCCCGCATCTTCCGAGGTCGGCGCCGATCGAGGCCTACGGCAATGGCGGGTTTGCCTTCGCCGACATGTCGCATCGCGGCTCGCTGCTGTGCCTGCCGGATGCGATCTGGGCCTGGCCGGTGACCCGGTCCGAGCAAATCGATCGGGCTTCGCTGGATCGCGTGTTCGAAGCCGCAAAAGGCATCGATACGCTGATCATCGGCACCGGCACCGATGTCTGGTTGCCACCATCCGACCTTCGCGCGGCGCTGCGCGCGGTGAGCGTGGTGCTCGACGCGATGCAGACCGGGCCCGCGATCCGCACCTATAACATCATGATCGGCGAGCGGCGGCGGGTGGCAGCGGCGCTGATTGCCGTGCCATGAGCAGCACGGACAGCACGAAGGCGTCCGCGGACTTCTGCGCCGAGCTGGTGCGCGCCCATGATTTTGCCCGTTACGCCTCCACGCTGTTCGTCGCGGCGGCCCAGCGCCGCGCGCTGTTGGCGATCTATGCCTTCAACGTCGAGATTTCCCGGGTGCGCGAGCAGGTGAGCCAGCCCCTGCCGGGCGAAATCCGCCTGCAATGGTGGACTGACATGCTCGCAGGTAGCGGCCACGGCGGCGTCGAGGGCAATCCGGTCGCCGCCGAATTGTTGCTGGCGCTCCGGAGCTGGCGCTTGCCGGTCGAGCGGTTGTCGCGGTTGATCGACGAGCACCAGTTCGATCTCTACAACGATCCGATGCCGACCAAGGCGGCGCTCGAAGGCTATATCGACGACACCTCGTCGGCGCTGTTTTCGCTCGGCGCTGCCATCGCCGGGCGGCAATCTCCCGAGATAGACCACCTCGCGCGGCACGCGGGGCTCGCCCAAGGCATTTCGCGGGTGATCGCGGCATTGCCGCTGGATGCCTCGCGACGTCAATTGTTCGTGCCGCTGCAATTGCTCGAACAACATGGCAGCGGAATGGAAGAGGTATTTGCGGGCAAGGAAACCCCAAAACTGCGCGCCGCGCTGGATCAGTTGATCGGCGAAGCGCGGGAGCATCTGCGCACAGCCTTGGCACTTCTGGAAAACGCGCCGCCCGAGGTGAGGCCGCCTTTCCTGCAGCTCTCGCTGGTGGCACGCGACCTGAAGCGGATGTCGCGTGCGGACAATGATCCCTTCGTGCCGCGTGTCGCCTCGCGGTTTCGGACGCTATGGACGCTGTGGCGGGCATCGAGGTCGCGGCTGTTTCGCCCCTGAGGGCGTGCTATCGTGCGACGATGAAATGGCTGCAGTGGACTCCATCCTTCGAGACACGGCCAAGTGGCCGCTCCTCAGGATGACGGCGGTATTTCGAAATTGAACCGGTCGCGCAAATTCTTGCGCGATTCCAGAATGTCCTTCAGGAACGCGCGGTCGGTCTCGCCGGTCATCATCGGCTCGATCAGGTCGAGCTGGTTCATCGCGACCAGTTGCAGGATCTCGGTGCGCGGGTTTCCGGCGCCGTCGCGCGGCAAAGCGTGCACGACCTGGATATGCTCGGGCGGCTTTGGGCCTTTTGCCGCGGTGAGCTCGTTGCGCAGTTGTGCCTCGAGCGCGCTCTGGTCGGCCTCCACGAAAGCATAGAGCCCGACGCCGGTGCGGCGGTCGGCGAAGGCGACGATGGAGACGTCGCGCACCGCGTGATTTTGCCGGATCAGTTCTGCCAGCGGCGGCGCGTCGTTGACGAGGCGGCGGACGCC
>JAQGKJ010000882.1 GCA_028290165.1 Bradyrhizobium sp.
CCGACCAAACGGACCAAGGACATTCTGCTCTGGATGCTCTCGACCAAGATGATGCCGCCGGTGGGCGTATTGGTTCCGATCTATTTGATTTACCGGGATTTCGGCCTGCTGGATTCCCGCGCCGGGCTGGTCGTGATCCTCTGCCTCGGCAATCTGCCGATCGTGATCTGGATGCTGTTCACCTATTTCAAGGAAATTCCCAAGGACATCCTGGAAGCGGCGCGGATGGATGGCGCCACCATCGGACGCGAGCTGGTTTATGTACTGACGCCGATGGCGGTTCCCGGCCTTGCCTCGACGCTTCTCCTTAACTTCATCCTGGCGTGGAACGAGGCATTCTGGACCCTGAACCTTTCGACCTTGGAGGCCGCACCGCTCACGGTATTTATCGCGTCCTATTCAAGTCCCGAGGGCCTGTTCTGGGCGAAGCTGTCGGCGGCGTCCACGCTCGCCATTGCCCCGATCATCATCCTCGGTTGGTTCAGCCAGCGGCAGCTCGTCCGCGGACTGACCTTCGGCGCCGTCAAATAGATCAGCGAAAGGGCAAGCTGTCATGGGCCAGATCACGCTGCAAAGAGTCCGCAAATCGTTCGGGCCGGTCAACATCATCAAGGACGCCAATCTGGATATCGAGAACGGCTCCTTCGTGGTGTTCGTCGGACCTTCGGGCTGCGGCAAGACCACGCTGCTTCGCCTGATCGCCGGACTAGAGGATGTCACCGGCGGCCAGATCCTGATCGACGGCAAAAACGTCGTGGACGTGCCGCCGGCAAAGCGCGGCCTGTCGATGGTGTTCCAATCCTACGCGCTCTATCCGCATATGAGCGTCCGCGGCAACATCGCTTTCGGGCTGAAGATGGCAGGGCTGCCGCGCCCGGAGATAGAGCGCAAGGTGGAAGCCGCGGCCGCCACGCTCAACCTGACGCCCTATCTGGATCGTAAGCCGCGCGACCTCTCCGGCGGCCAGCGTCAGCGCGTCGCGATCGGACGGGCGATCGTCCGTGAGCCGAAGGCATTTCTGTTCGACGAGCCGTTGTCGAACCTTGACGCCGCGCTCCGCGTTCAGATGCGGATGGAAGTGACAAAACTGCAGAAGCAGCTCGGGACCACCGCCGTCTACGTCACGCACGATCAGGTGGAAGCCATGACCATGGCCGACAAGATCGTGGTGCTGAACGCCGGCCGCATCGAACAATACGGCTCGCCGCTCGAACTCTATGAGCACCCCGCCAACCTGTTCGTCGCCGGCTTCATCGGTTCGCCCAAGATGAATTACGTGACCGGAGAGGCGGCCGGCGACCCCGGAATCGCCACTCTCGGTGTCAGGCCGGAACAACTGAAAATCGGCAAGGACGGCGAAGGCTGGCCCGGGACCGTGTCGGTCGCCGAGCATCTGGGCAGCGACACTTTTCTTTATGTCGACGCCGGGAAACTCGGGCTGCTCACCGTGCGCTGCATCGGAGAATTCAGCCTGAAAGCCGGCGACCGGGTGTGGCTCTCGCCGGACCCGGCCCGCCTGCACCGTTTTGACAAAGAGGGTGAGGTCGTCAGGACCTAAGCTAGACCAATAGGAACAATACGGAAAATGTATCTGGAAAAATTCAGGCTGGACGGAAAAACGGCCCTGGTGACGGGCGCCGGCCAGGGCATCGGACTTGCGTGCGCGGAAGCGCTGGCAGAGGCGGCCGCCAAGGTCGTGATCGCGGATCGCGACCCCAAAGCGGCCGAGGCAGGTCGCGCGGCCTTGAAGGCAAAAGGCCTCAGCGCCGAAGTCGTTACTATGGATGTGACGGATTCGGACCGCGTCAGCGAAGTCGCCGATCAGTTGGTGGCCCAATACGGAAGGATCGACATCCTGGTCAACAATGCGGGCATTGCGCGCAGCGAAACACCGGCGGAGAAGGTGACCGACGAACATTGGCTTAATGTCGTCGACGTCAATCTCAACGGCACATTCTGGTGCTGCCGCGCCTTCGGCCGGCATATGCTGGACGCAAAGTCCGGCTGCATTGTGAATATCGGCTCGATGTCCGGCTTCATCGTCAACAAGCCGCAGGAGCAGTGCTACTACAACGCCTCCAAGGCCGCGGTGCACCATCTGACGAAATCGCTTGCAGCCGAGTGGGGCGCGCGCGGCGTGCGCGTCAACGCCGTGGCGCCGACCTATATCGCAACCCCGCTTAATGCATTCGTCAAAAGCAACCCGCAGATGTACGATGCCTGGATTGGCGGCACACCAATGGCCCGAATGGGGGAGGTCGACGAAATTGCCTCCGTTGTCCTGTTTCTGGCGTCTGACGCCGCCAGCCTGATGACTGGGAGCGTCGTCCTTGTCGACGGCGGCTATACGTGCTGGTGAGCTCGCGCTGGTCTTGAACGGGGTTGCAATGAGGCAGGCCTTCATCGGCATCGACGTCGGAACATCGAGTGCGCGTGCCGGAATATTCGACGAGAAGGGGACTTTGCTGGCGACCGCCAAGCATCCGATCACGGTTTGGCACGAGACCGGCAGTGTGGTCGAACAGTCGTCTTTCGAGATCTGGGCGGCGTGCGTCGCCTCCGTCCGCGCCGCGATGGCGGAGGCGGCGATTCCGGCTTCCGCCGTCAAGGGCCTCGGCTTCGACGCGACCTGCTCGCTGGTGGTGCTCGACACGAACGCCAATCCGCTGACGGTCAGTAACTCCGGCGACGACCGGCGCAATGTCATCGTCTGGATGGATCACCGCGCGATTGCCGAAGCCCGGGACATCAACGACACCCGGGACGACGTCCTGCGCCATGTCGGCGGCTCGATCTCGCCGGAAATGGAAATTCCAAAGCTGCTTTGGCTGAAGCGGCATTTGCCCTCGAGCTACAACAAGGCGGGTCATTTCTTCGACCTCTCCGACTATCTTTCGTTTCGCGCCACCGGATCGACGGTGCGTTCAATCTGCACGCTGGCCTGTAAATGGAATTACCTGGCTCACGAGCAGCGCTGGAGCGGCAGCTATTTCGAGCGCATCGGTCTTGG
>JAQGKJ010000889.1 GCA_028290165.1 Bradyrhizobium sp.
TAGGAATTGAAGACATATATGAGTGTAGGTCCGATTTGACGTCACAAAACAATCGTCATGCCCGGGCTTGTCCCTGGCATCAACGTCTGAACTTTTTAGCCACACCAAAGACGTGGATGGCCGGGACAAGCCCGGCCATGACGGAGGGTGCGTCGTCATTCCGGGATGGTGCGTTAGTTAGCACCCGACCAAGCATGACCACTTCAAAGCTTCACGCCCGCCCTTGCCGCGGCCTGGCCGACATATTTTTGCGTCTGCTGGAACGCGCCCTCGAGCGCCCTCGCCTTCGACATATCGCTGATCTCGGCGAAATGCGCTGATACTGCCTCGGGCGTCCAGTCGGATTGAGCCAAGTTGATGCCTTCGGTTTCCATGATCTTGATCATGGCAAACGAACCCGCGCCCGCGCCCATGATAGTGCGGGTCGGTGCGTCCTCGCCGAGCAGATAAAGCACGGCCGGCGTGATCGCTTCCGGCTTCATCAAAGCAAGTGCCTGCGGCGGCAGCAGTTCTTCCGTCATCCGCGTCGCCGCCGTCGGCGAAATCGTGTTGACTCGGATGTTGTTCTTGCGGCCTTCCTCGGCCAGCACGTTCATCAAGCCAATCATGCCGGTTTTTGCCGCACCGTAATTGGCCTGGCCGAAGTTGCCGTAAAGTCCCGACGATGAGGTGGTGACGACGATGCGGCCGTAGTTGCGCTCGCGCATGCCGTCCCACACCGCCTTGCAGCAATAAAAGGTGCCGTTGAGATGCACATCGAGCACCTTTGCAAAGTCCGCGATCTCCATTTTCGTAAACGATTTGTCGCGCAAGATGCCGGCATTGGCGCAGAGCAGATCGACGCTGCCCCATTCTTTGGTGGCGCGATCGACCATCGCCTTCACCTGCTCGAAGTTCGAGACATCGGCACCGTCGGCCATCGCCACGCCGCCGGCCTTGCGAATTTCCTCGACCACGGCTTGCGCAGGCGTCAGCGACCCGCCGGTGCCATCGCGCGCCCCGCCGAAATCGTTGACCACGACCTTCGCGCCGCGGCTCGCCAGGCCCAGCGCATGCGCGCGTCCAAGACCATTGCCCGCGCCGGTGACGATGGCGACGCGTCCGTCAAACCTGATTGTCATGATTGCAGTTCCCGAATTTTTCTTTTCGTCATGCCCGGACTTGATCCGGGTATCCATCAAGAGAAATGTGATGAAGGTTCATTTTTGATCAGTGATGGATTGCCGGGTCAAGCCCGGCAATGACGGGCTGTGGGCTCAAGCAAAATAGATCAGGCCGATCCAGTCGGCCACCAAAGCGGGTTTTTCCTCGCCCTCGATTTCCACGGTCACATTGGTGCGCGACAGCAATTCCGTCGGCTTGCGCAACTTCGCTTCTGCCAGCATGAAGCGGCCGCGGACCCGCGAACCCGCCCGGACCGGCCAGATGAAGCGCAGCCTGTCGAAACCGTAATTGACGCCCATGGTGGTGCCCTCGATCACCGGCATTACCTCATATGACATGATGCTCAGCAGCGACATCGTCAGAAATCCATGCGCCACGGTGGTGCCGAACGAGGTCTCGCGCCTGGCGCGCTCGGGATCGACATGGATGAACTGGTGATCCTCGATCACATCGGCATAGACATCGATCCGGTTCTGATCGACCAGATGCCATGAGGACACGCCGACTTCACGGCCGACCATGCTCTGGTAGGCTGCAAGCGAAACCGGCGGTTTCTTCCAGACTTCATTCATTGGTCAGTTGTCCACCGACCCGGCCGGCCGCCCCTGGTTCACTTCATGAAAATCCTCGTCGCGGAATTCATGGCCGCGCAGAGAATCCTCGCGATCGTTGTCGTGCTCGAGGCGGCGCAGCTGCACACGGCGGATTTTTCCGGAAATCGTCTTCGGCAATTCGGTCACAAGCTCGATCTTGCGGATGCGCTTGAACGGCGCCAGCCGCGTATGCAGATGCCGGAAGATCGACAGCGCGGTCTCTGGCGAGCGCTCCGCGCCCGACACCAGCAGCACATAGGCTTTGGGGATGGCAAGCCGGATCGGATCGGGGCTGGGAACGACCGCGGCCTCCGCGACCGATTCATGCTCCAGCAAAATGCTCTCGAGCTCGAACGGGCTGATGCGGTAGTCAGATGATTTGAACACGTCATCCGAGCGGCCGACAAACGTCAGGTAGCCCTCGTCATCGGCAAATACCACGTCGCCGCTGCGATAGAGATCGCCATCTGCGCCGCTCAATTTGCCGTCGTCGCCCTGATAGCCCTGCATCAGGCCCGCGGGCCTGTCCGCGCCAAGCACCAGAGTGACCTCGCCCTCCTTTGTCACGTGTCCGTCGTTGTCAGTGATCTGCACGCGGTAGCCGGGCAACGGACGGCCCATCGATCCGACTTTTAGCTTTTGCCCCGGCGAATTGCCGGCGAGCGCCGTGGTTTCGGTCTGGCCGTAGCCGTCGCGGATCGTCAGGCCCCAGGCGCTGCGCACCTGATCGATCACCTCGGGATTGAGCGGCTCGCCGGCGCCGCAAACCTCGCGCAAACTGACCTTGAAGGTCGCAAGCTTCTCCTGAATGAACAGCCGCCACACCGTCGGCGGCGCGCAAAGAGTAGTTACGCCGCAGCGGCCGATGGTCGCCAAAAGTCCCCTGGCGTCGAACCGCGGCTGATTGACCACGAACACCGTGGCGCCGGCATTCCAGGGCGCGAAGAAACAGCTCCAGGCGTGCTTGGCCCAGCCCGGCGAGGAGATGTTGAGATGGATATCGCCGGGCTGCAGCCCGAGCCAGTACATCGTCGACAGCCCGCCGACGGGATAGCTGCGCTGGCTGTGCCGCACCAGTTTTGGTTTTGCCGTGGTGCCCGAGGTGAAATACAGCAGCATCGGGTCGTCTGATTTCGTCGGCCCATCAGGCTTGAAGGTGTCCGGAAAATCTGCCGCCTGCTCGTAGGGCAGCCAGCCCTCTTGCTTCGACGACGCGCCGACCACAACGCGAATAAGATTGTCTCCGCCGAGGCCCGCAAATTTGGCGACCTGGTCCTGCGTCGCCACCACGACTTTAGCCCGCCCGCGATCGAGCCGGTCGCGCAGTTCGTCCGGCGTCAATAGCGTGGTCGCGGGGATCACCACCACGCCAAGCTTCATCGCCGCCAGCACGGTCTCCCACAGCGGGATGACATTGCCGAGCAGGAGCAGCAGATGATCGCCCCGTTTCAGCCCCTGCGCGCGCAGGAAGTTTGCCACCTGGTTGGAACGGCGGGACAATGCCTCGAACGAGAGTTTTGTCTCGCGGTTGCTGCCGGCATCGACGATCCACAGCGCCGGGAGGTCTTTGCTATCGGGATTGCGCGCCAGCTCCGCGTCGAACCAGTCCAGCGCCCAGTTGAATGACGCCTGATCAGGCCAGCGGAAATCGGCGACGGCCGCGTCGTAATCCGTCCGGTGCTTCAGTAGGAATGCGCGCGCTTCCTGGAATGTCGTCATCGCGTTATCAGTTTTTCCCCGCAAGACCGCGGACGTACTGGATGATCCCGGAAAAATCCAGCCCGCCATGTCCCGCGGCATCAAACGCCTTGTAGATTTCCTGCGCGTGCTTGCCGAGCGGCGTGGCCGCACCTGCCGCCTTGGCCGCATCCTGCGCCAGGGTTAAGTCCTTCACCATCAGGGTCGATGCAAAGCCCGGTTTATATTCGTTGTTCGCGGGCGAGGTCGGCACCGGACCCGGCACTGGGCAATAAGACGTCAGCGACCAGCATTGTCCCGACGAGGTCGAGGCGACGTCGAACAGCGCCTGATGCGACAGCCCCAGCCTTTCCGCGAGCGCAAAGGCTTCGCTGACCGCGATCATGGACACGCCGAGGATCATGTTGTTGCAGATTTTCGCGGCCTGGCCCGCGCCGGCGCCGCCGCAATGCACGATTTTCTTGCCCATCTTTTCCAGCATCGGTTTTGCAGCGGCAAATGCTTTTTCCTCGCCGCCGCACATGAAGGTCAGCGTCGCGCCTTTCGCGCCGCCGGTGCCGCCGGAGACCGGCGCATCGACCGAGGCGACGCCATGCTTCGCCGCCAGCGCATGCGCCTCTTTGGCGCTTTCGACATCGATGGTCGAGCAATCGATGATCAAAGCCCCTTTGGACATCGACGGAATGACGTCGGTCCACACCGACAGCACATGCTTGCCGGCCGGCAACATGGTGACGACGACGTCAGCGCCTTTGACCGAGCCGACCGAACTGTCGGCGATGGCAGCGCCATCGGCTTTCGCCTGCTCGCGCGAGGCGGCCACCAGATCGAACGCGATGACTTTGTGGCCGGCTTTCACCAGATTGGCCGCCATCGGCCCACCCATATTGCCGAGCCCGATGAATGCGATATTTGCCATGTCTGTTTCCCTCCGCTTGAGGTGTTTCTATTTTGTTTTGTCGAACACCAGTTCGTCGGCGCCGATTTCGGCAAAGTAAGGCGCCACCATTTCGGGCGTCACATCCGCGATCCGCGGCGGCGACCAGCGGGGACTGCGATCCTTGTCGATCACCGCCGCACGCACGCCTTCGCGAAAATCGTCGCTTTTGAACACTTCCAGTGCGGCGCGATATTCCCGCACCAGGCATTGTTCCAGCGAGGACGACGCCCGCGCCAGCCGCAGCAGTTTTAGGGCGACCACCATGCCGCGCGGCGACTTCTCGTTCAACGTCTTCAATGTCGATTGCGCCAGCTCCGAACCGTCGCGCTGCAGGTCCGCGACGATATCCTGTATCCGGTCATGGGCAAACCAGGCGTCGATCTGCGACCGCAACGCCGCGACGGGCCCGGCGGTTTCACCTGTAGCGAAATGATCGATCGCGGCTTTCACATCTTTTGAATTCACGCCGGCGCGAAGGTTGACGAGCGTCTCACGCAGTGCCGCAAGTTTGTTTGAGGGCACGACCGCGTCGGCAAAGCGGGCATGGATCGCATCCGGACCGTTCATGGTCTGACCGGTCAATCCGAAATAAGTCCCGATTTCTCCCGGCGAGCGCGACAGCAACCAGGTGCCGCCGACATCCGGAAAGAACCCGAGGCCGACTTCGGGCATCGCAAGCTTTGTCTTCTCAGTGACAACGCGGTGACTGCCGTGCGCGGAAAGCCCGACGCCACCGCCCATCACCAGCCCATCCATGAATGCGACATACGGTTTCGGAAACTTCGCGATGCGCGCATTCATGATGTATTCCTGGCGCCAAAAGACCTTGCCGAGATCGCCCCCGGCACGAGAACTCTCATAAAGCCCTCGGATGTCTCCGCCCGCGCTCAGCCCGCGTTCGCCCGCGCCTTCCAACAGCACCAATGCAACGTCCGGATCGGCCTCGAACTGATCCAATGCCGCATCTACCCCGAGCGACATTTCCGGCGTCACGGCATTGATGGTTTTCGGCCGGTTGAGCCGGATCACGCCGACCGCGCCCTCGCGCCGCGCGATCAGGTCGGGCTCGGGGCCCGCGACAGCCGCAGCTCGCGCCGTCATCGCGCGTCCTCGATCAGCTTGCGCGAAACGATCAGCCGCATGATCTCGTTGGTGCCTTCGAGGATCTGATGCACGCGCAGATCGCGCACGATCTTTTCGATGCCGTATTCGCTGAGGTAGCCATAGCCGCCGTGCAGCTGCAGCGCCTGGTTGGCGACCTCGAAACCGACATCGGTGCCGAAGCGTTTTGCCATCGCGCACAGCATGGTGGCGTCAGCATCCTTGCGGTCGAGCGCCGCGGCCGCACGCCACACAAAGGTCCGCGCCGCCTCCAGTTCGGTCGCCATGTCGGCGAGCCGAAACTGCAGCGCCTGGAATTCGTCGAGACGCTTTCCAAACGCCTTGCGCTCTTTCATATAGGCCAGCGATTTGTCGAGCGCACATTGCGCGCCGCCGAGCGAACACGCCGCGATGTTGATGCGCCCGCCGTCGAGGCCTGCCATCGCGATCTTGAAGCCGATGCCCTCCTCGCCGAGCCGGTTGGCGA
>JAQGKJ010000894.1 GCA_028290165.1 Bradyrhizobium sp.
AACGACAGCACCACCAGAAAAATCGCAAGTCCCGGCCAAATCGCCATCCACGGCGCGTTGGTCAGGAAGCGCTGCGCGGCGTTGAGCATGCTGCCCCAGGACGGCGCCGGCGGCTGCTGGCCTAGCCCCAAGAACGACAGCGCCGCCTCGGCGATGATCGCGGCCGCAATCGACAACGTCGCCTGCACCAAGAGCGCCGGCATGATATTCGGCAAAATGTGAAACAGCGCGATGCGCCAGCGCGGGTTGCCCATGGCGCGCGCAGCCTCGACATAGTCCTCGACCTTGACGCTCATCACCTGGCCACGCGTGAGCCGCACAAAAATCGGCGTCGTCGTGATGCCGATCGCGATCATGGCGTTGCCGAGGCTTGGGCCCAGAAACGCCGCCAGCGCGATGGCGAGGATCAGGAACGGGCAGGCCAGCATGGCGTCGGTGATCCGGCTGATCAACGCGTCGATGAAACCGCCGCGATAGCCCGACAGCAGTCCGAAGGGAACGCCGATCCCAAGCGCAATTCCGACCGAGATCGCGCCGGCCACTAGCGAGGCGCGGGCGCCATAGATCACGCGCCCAAAAATATCGCGGCCGAGATCGTCGGTGCCGAACCAGTGCAGCGCCGATGGCGGTTTGCGCACCAGCGTCCAGCTGGTCGCAATCGGGTCGTAGGGCACGATCAGGGGCGCAAACACCGCGAGCAGGATGAAACTCGCGATCACGACCAGTCCGGCGACGGCGCCCTTGCGCTGGAACAGGCGGCGCAGCGCTCGCCGCGCCGGGCTCTCCAGTTCGTCGGAGGCGGCAACCGGAATCGCACCGAGCGCTGCATCGGTCATGCGGTTCACGCCCTCAGCCTGGGATTGACGAGGATATAGGCGATATCGGCGATCAGGTTCAGCGTGATGTAGATCGTCGCCGTCACCAGCACGACGCCTTGCACCACCGCATAATCGCGATTGAACACGGCATCGACGATCAGCTTGCCGAAGCCTGGAATTGAAAAAATCTGCTCGGTCAATACCGCGCCCGACAGCAGCGTGCCGAGTTCGAGCGCGCCAAGCGTGATGATCGGCGTCAGCGCGTTGCGCATGGCGTGCTTGAGGATGACCGAACGTTCGGAGAGGCCCTTGGCGCGAGCGGTGCGGACATAGTCGCTCTCCAGCACCTGCAGCATGGCGCTCCTTGTGTGCCGCATCAGGATCGCCGCAATCGCGTTGCCAAGCACGAAAGCGGGCATGATGGTGGATGCAAGGCTGGCGCGCCAGTTTTCGGAGAGCGGGACATAACCCGAGGCCGGCAGCCAGCCGAGTTTGATCGAGAACAGGAAGATCAGCATGATGCCGAGCCAGAAATTCGGCGTCGAGATGCCCCACAGCGCGAACAGGTTCGCGCCATAGTCCCACGCCGTACCCTTTTTCACCGCCGACACGATGCCGGCGGGAATGCCGATCAGAAACGCGATCACGATCGCCATCGATGCCAGCTGCATCGTCACCGGCAGTTTTTGGGCGATCAGGTCACGCACCGGCACCTTGATGCGGAGTGATTCGCCGAAGTCGCCGGCCACCACGCCCTTGACCCAGTAGAAATATTGGATCGGGATCGGCTGATCGAGCTTATATTGCGCGCGGATATGCGCGATGACGTTGGGATCGCGCTCCTCGCCGGCCATCACCAGCGCCGGATCGCCGGGCAACAGATGCTGCAGCGAAAAGATCAGGATCGACACGAAGAACAGTGTCGGGATCAGCTGCAGGATGCGCTTGCCGAGGAAGTTCAGCATGGGGCAGGCACAATTTGACGCGCGGTTCTCGACCCCGCAAGAGGAGAGGGGGCGGAGAGAGTGCTGACGGCAACCCTCGTCACTTGAACTTCAACCCGACCACGCGCACGAGGCCGTCCGGCATCTGCTTGTAGCCCTCGAGCTTGGTGGTGTGCGCGATCAACAGCTTGCGGTGGTAGAGATAGATCAGCGGCTCGTCGTTGAGCACGACTTTGGTCAGCTTTTCGTAGATCGCCTTGCGCTGCGCCGGATCGGTGACGAGACGGGCGTCTTCAAGCGCCTTGTCGGCCTCCGGGTTGGAATAGCCGCCGTCGTTCTGCGGCGCCTTGGTGTGCAGGAAGACGTAGGAATTGCCGTCGGGATCGATCCGGCCGCTCCAGCCGATCAGGAAAGCCTGGAATTCGCCGGCCTGGGCTTGCTTGAAGGAGGTCGCGAATTCGATGAGCCGAATTTTCAGATCGAAGCCTGCCTCCGCCGCCATCGACTGTAGGACCTGGGCCACGGCTTCATTCTCCGCGCCCTTCGGCACCATGAGATCGACGCTGACGGGCAGCGTCGCGCCGGATTCTTTCATCAGTGCCTTGGCTTTGGCGATGTCGCGCGGCTGAACCGGAAACGCCTTTTGGTAGTAGGGATGCACCGGGCTGACCCACTGATTGCCCGGCATGAATTCGCCATTGAATACGACCTGATTGATCGCCTCTCGATCGATCGAAAGATCGAGCGCCTGGCGCACTTTTTCCGACTGGCTGAGCGGACCCTTGTTCTTGTCGTTGGCGATGTTGATGGTGAGGCCGAAATAGCCGATCTCGGGCGCGGTCGACAGTACGAGCCTGGAATCGGCGCGGACGTCCTTGATGTCGGTCGCGAGCACCCGCTCGATCAGGTCGAGCCCGCCCGACTTCAGGTTGGCGAGCCGGACCGTGGGATCGACGATGGGCTGGAACACCACGCGGTCGATAAAGATGTTATCCTTGTTCCAGTAATCGGCGAATTTCTCGAACACCATGCGATCCTGCTGCACGCGCTCGACGAATTTGTAGGGCCCAGCGCAAACCGGATGCAGGCCGAACTTGTCGCCTGCTTCCCTGGCCGCTTTGGGCGAGACCATCATCCCGGCGCGATCGGTAAGCTGCGCGATCAGCGGCGAGAACGGCGTCTTCAGCACGAGTTTGATGGTGAGGTGATCGACGACGTCGACATGGTCGAGCGCGGCCAGCTCCGGCTTGCGGAACGATCCCTGCAGCGTGAGGTGGCGGTCGAGCGAGAATTTTGCCGCCTCGGCATCGAACGGTTCGCCGTCCTGGAATTTGACGCCGGGCCGCAGCTTGATCGTCATCTCCTTGCCGTCGGCGGAAGTCTCCTGCGACAGCGCAAGCTGCGGCACGATGTTGAGCTTCTCGTCGATGTCGAACAGCTTGTCGCAGAACGCGGCGAATACGATGCGCCCGACATAGGTGCGCGCCATCGAGGGGTCGAGAACGTCCGGATCCTCGGCGAGGCCGATGCGCAGCGTGGTCCGGGCGTACGCGCCCGCTTGAAGCGATAGCAACAGCGCCGCCGCGATAGCCGCCAAACGCAGGATTTTCATCGGACTGGTCTCCTTTGCTCAAACGCCGGCCGAAGGCATGGGCTCGACTATATCAACCCCGGGGAAAGCGGGTACTTCCGCGCCGCCGCTGAAAGCCGCGACCAATCGCTCCAGCGTTGGCGAAAAGGCGCTGTCGCCGAGAACGATGGCGTCCGGCGGCGGCAGTTCCGCCGTGCGGTGACAGGCGGTTGAATGTCCATCGCCGAGCAGTTGCGGCGGCTCGACGCGGCAGCGGTCGATCACATAGGGGCAGCGCGTGTGAAAGCGGCAACCCTGCGGCGGATTGAGCGCGCTCGGCATCTCTCCCTGCAGGAGAATGCGGCTGCGCTTCGCCCGTGGCTTCGGCACCGGGATCGCCGACAATAGCGCGCGGCTATAGGGGTGACGGGGGGAAGCGAACAGCGCCTGCGTATCGG
The DNA here is from genome assembly GCA_028290165.1 of Bradyrhizobium sp. The sequence continues at coordinate 3,791 of JAQGKJ010000894.1, forward strand.
CGGTCTCGACGATGCCGCCGAGGTTCATCACGGCCACGCGGTCGGCGATGTGCTTTACCACCGCGAGGTCGTGCGAGACGAAGATGTAGGCGAGCCCCAGCCGGTCCTGCAGGTCGCGCAGCAGATTGAGGATTTGCGAGCGGATCGAGACGTCCAGCGCCGATACCGGCTCGTCGCAGATGATGAGTTTCGGTTCGACCGCGAGCGCCCGCGCAATGGCGATGCGCTGGCGCTGGCCGCCGGAGAACTCGTGGGGATAGCGGCGTGCGAAGCGCGGCTCGAGACCTACCAGACGCAGCAATTCCTCGACGCGTTGGCGGCGGCGCGAGGCCGGCACGAGATCATGCAGCGTCAATGGCTCGGTCAGGATCTGGTTCACCGTCATGCGCGGATTCAATGACGCATAAGGATCCTGAAAGATGATCTGCGCGTCGCGGCGGAAGGCGCGCAACTCATTGGCATCCAAAGCGAGCAGGTCGCGGCCCTCGAAGCGAATGGTGCCCGAATCCGGCTCGATCAACCGCAACACCAGCCGGCTCACGGTGGACTTGCCGCAACCGGATTCGCCGACCAGCGCTAGCGTCTTGCCGGCATCGACGCGAAAGCTGACCCCGTCGACCGCCTTGACGAACGCGCTCGGCCGCCCGAACAGCGAACGGTCCGCGACGAAATGTTTTACGAGATTTTCGCCCTCGAGCAGGGCAGTCACGACGCCAGCCTCTCCAGCGGGGCCTTGATGCAGCGCGACCAGTGACCTGGGCTGACCGCCACGAATGGCGGCGGTGCGGCGACGCAGGCATCGCCTGCGAAGGGACAGCGCGCGGCGAAGCGGCAGCCCGGTGGCGGCGAGGTCATGTTGGGAACCATGCCCTCGATCGTCGCCAGATGCGACGCGCGGCGGTCGAGCCGCGGGATCGAGCCGAGCAGGCCGACGGTGTAGGGGTGCTGGGGACTTGCGAACAATTCGTCGACGGCGGCGCGTTCGACGATCTCGCCGGCATACATCACCGCGACCTCGTCGCAAACCTCGGCGACCACGCCGAGATCATGGGTGATCAGGATGATCGCCGCGCCGCTTGCCGCCTTCAGTTCCCGCATCAGATCGAGGATTTGCGCCTGCAAGGTGACGTCGAGCGCGGTGGTGGGCTCGTCGGCAATCAGCAGCATCGGATCGCAGGCGAGCGCAATCGCGATCATGACGCGCTGGCGCATGCCGCCCGAGAGTTGATGCGGGTACTCCCGCAGCCGCCGCTCCGCCTCCGGAATGCCGACCGAGGCGTGCAAGGCGAGCGCCGT
>JAQGKJ010000020.1 GCA_028290165.1 Bradyrhizobium sp.
CCCGTCTGATCGACGCAGTGGCGCCGGTGCTGCAGCAGGATGCGCATGAGTTCGGGCTGCGCAGCGCGGCTTCGTGACGGCGCGCTATCGCAGATCGTATCCGCAAAATCGACAATGTTGCAGCGGAACGGACGAGCCGCGCGCCTTTCCATCCGCGTATCTACCAACGCTGTGATGCGATTGGAGCAACGCGGACACCGGATCATAACCTGAGAGTAGATCGTTAGCCCGATAGGCACGACGAGCAAAAGCGCGGCAAACAAGGGAAATAGGCCTTGCGCCATGTCGGCGTACAAGACGATCGATGCGTCTGCAAAAAATAGCAGTACCACCAGCCCCGTTGCGCTCCAATATTTTGCTGACGAACTCATTCTCCCACTCTCACATCGCTGCGCCTTCGCCCGCGGGAACGCGTTCGCATCAAACATCGTCTCGTACTGTTTGATCTTGCGGCCTTCGACCCGGAAGAACGAAGCGATCTTGACGGTGCCGATCGGATCGGGCAACTCGCAGTCGTAAACCATCGCCGCCCAATCGCCCTCGACGATGAGTTTCGTCAGCTGCGCGCGTTTGGTCATGCCGGCAAAGGCGATCAGCGCCGGGCGAAATTGTTCGGCGCTGGTGTAGCTGGCGGTCGGACCCCAAAAGGCCAGATCGTCGGCCAGGTATGTGAAGGCCTCGTCCGGCCGCTTCGTGGTCCAGGCGTTGAAATAGCCCAGCACGGCTTGTCGGGTTTCCTCGGCTGTCGACATCGCCCACCCTCCAGTGACATCAGAGACAGCAACACCGGAAAAAAGCGCGCATCCCCGTGTGATATTGATATCGTCGAGCCGGCGAGCGGGCTATTTCTGACCCATGAAACTGCTTTTCCTTCACGGCGCGCCGGCGGCCGGCAAACTGACGGTGGCAAAGGCGCTGCTCGAAATCGTGCCGGGCCGATTGTTCGACAATCACGCGGCGATCGATCTGGCGCGCACGATCTTCGATTTCGGTGCGCCCGGATTCTGGAAACTGGTGCACACTGTCAGATGTTCGGCGCTCGACGTTGCCGCGGAACACGGGGTTGGGCTCGTCGTCGCCACCTTCTGCTATGCCGAGCCGGACGACCGCCCGCAATACGAAGACTTCGAAGACATCATGCGACGGCACGGCGGCGAGCTGCTGCCGGTGTTCCTGCACTGCTCCCGTGAAGAGGCCGCGCGCAGGGTCGGCAATCCCGACCGGGTCGAACGGCGCAAGATGACGTCGGCGGAAAGCCTGATCGGAGACCTCGACCGCTTCAACTTCTCGCCGGTGCCGCGGTCCGGCTGCCTGAAGCTCGATACCGGGGCGAGCCTGGCGGAAGCGACCGCGCGGGAGATCATCTGCCATTTCGGACTTGCCGCCCCTCTCTGAGCCAATGCTGCATGAATCCGCTTGCCCCAAAACGCAAGCCTAGTAATTTGATTCCCAACACATATTCGGTTTTCCCGATCATTCCGCTCCCACGGAGGACACCCCGCCATGATGAGCCAGGAACAGAACGACTTGATCACCCGCACCGGGCCAAGGGAGCCTTGCGGGAAACTAATGCGGATGTACTGGCAGCCGGCGGCGCTGGTGGATGAGCTGGAGGGACCGCGGCCGGTCAAAGCCGTAAAATTGCTCGGCGAGGACCTGGTGCTGTTTCGCGACGAGCAGGGACGTTACGGCCTGATCGAGCGGCGTTGCGCGCATCGCGGCGCTGATCTGGCATTCGGCCGGCTGGAAAACGGCGGGCTTCGTTGCGCCTTCCACGGCTGGCTGTTCGACGCGTCAGGCCAATGCCTTGAGACACCGGCCGAGCCGAAAGACTCGCAGCTGTGCCAAGGCATCAGGCAGCGCGCTTATCCCGTAGTCGAAAGAAGCGGAATTCTGTGGGCGTTTCTCGGCGAAGGCGAGCCGCCGGCGTTTCCCGAGATCGACTGTTTTGTGGCACCCGATAGCCACACCTTCGCGTTCAAAGGCCACATCAACTGCAACTGGCTGCAGGCGCTCGAGGTCGGTATCGATCCGTCGCATGCCTCGTTCCTGCATCGTTTTTTCGAGGACGAAGACCCGGCAGCGGCTTACGGCAAGCAGTTCCGCGGCGCCTCCGCCGGCAGCGATATGCCGATGACAAAAATCCTGCGCGAGTATGACCGCCCCATTATCAATGTCGAGCACACCGAATACGGCCTTCGGCTGGTCGCGCTGCGCGAGATCGACGATGAGCGCACCCATGTTCGCGTCACCAATCAGCTTTCCCGCATGGTTTTGTCATCCCAATGAGCACCGAGATGACGATCACGCAGTGGCACGTGCCGGTCGACGACGAGAATTGCTACTGGTACGCGATTTTTACCAGCTATTCGGCGCCGGTGGACAAGAGGAAGATGCGCGACCAGCGCCTCGAACTCTATGAGCTTCCGGATTATCGCTCGCGCAAGAACAAATCCAACGACTACGGCTTCGATCCCGACGAGCAGGCGACCCAAACGTTCACCGGCATGGGCGCCGACATCAACGTCCACGACCAATGGGCGGTGGAATCGATGGGCACCATTCAAGATCGCACCCGCGAACATCTAGGCACCGCCGACAAGGCGATCGTGCAGTACCGCCGCCTGCTGCGTCAGGAAATCGAGAACGTCGCGTCCGGCGCCAAGCCGTTCATGTTCCTCGATGCCGCGCATGCGAAGAGCATCCAGGGTCCGGCGACCATGGACGGCATCGGCCCGACGCGTGGCTGGGAAACTTTCTGGATGGAAGTTGACGTCAAGCGGCGCCGCGGCGCGCCGTGGGCGGCACCGGTCCCCCAAGAGATCGCCGACAAGGTCCGCCATCTCAAGGCGGTGTAGTGGTGGCGCGTCGGGTTCGGCGTCCGGAGGGTGTCCGTTGAGTTTTGTCGAACGTTACGGTCTCTGGTCGGACGAGCAGCGCGAGGCCGCTAAGCGCCTGCGGAAAATCGTTGAAGAGCAAAAGCTCGAAGTCATCCGTCTCTCCTTCCCCGATCAGCACGGCATCCTGCGCGGCAAGACGCTGGTCGCAAGCGAAGCGCTGGCGTCGCTGGAGAGCGGCTGCACCATCACCACGACGATGTTCGCCAAGGACACCTCGCACCGGACGGTATTCCCGGTGTTCACCGCCGGCGGCGGTTTCGGCATGCCGGAGATGGAAGGCGCCGCCGACGTCCTGATGGTGCCGGACCCCCTGAGCTTTCGGGTGCTGCCATGGGCGCCGGCGACCGGCTGGCTATTGTGCGATGTCTATTTCGCCAATGGGCGGCCGGTGCCGTTCGCGACCCGCAATCTCTACAGATCGGCGCTCGATAGGCTCGGCAAGCGCGGCTACGACTTCGTCGCCGGCCTCGAAGTCGAATTCCACATCTTCAAGCTCGAAGACGCAAAAATGTCGCCGGAGGATGCGGGCCAGCCCGGCCAGCCGCCATCGGTCAGCCTGCTGTCGCACGGCTATCAATACCTCACCGAGCAGCGTTACGACCAGATGGAGCCGGTGCTCGAGATTGTCAGGCGCGACATCGTCGCGCTCGGGTTGCCGCTGCGGTCGATCGAGGTCGAGTTCGGTCCGAGCCAGTGTGAATTCACGTTCGCGCCGAGAATGGGGCTCGAACCTGCCGACACCATGATCCTGTTTCGCAGCGCGGTGAAGCAGATTTGCCATCGGCACGGTTATCACGCCACCTTCATGTGCCGCCCAAGACTCCCGAACCTGTTCGCATCCGGCTGGCACCTGCATCAATCGATCGTCTCGCGCGCCAGCGGCGAGAACGCTTTTGTCACGAAGGACGGCGGCGAGGTTTTGTCAGCGTTCGGCCGAAATTACCTCGGCGGGCTGTTAAAACATGCCCGCGCCTCGGCCGTGTTCACGACACCGACCATCAACGGCTACAAGCGCTACCGTACCTATTCGCTGGCGCCGGACCGCGCGATCTGGGGCCGCGACAACAGGGGCGTCATGGTGCGCGTGCTCGGCGGCCCCAATGATCCTGCGACGCGCCTGGAAAACCGCATCGGCGAGCCCGCCGCCAATCCCTATCTCTACATGGCGTCGCAAATTCTCTCGGGCCTCGACGGCGTCGATCGCGCGCTCGATCCCGGTCCATCCGCGGACACGCCATATGAAACCAAGGCCGCGCTGCTGCCGAAAACCCTGCGTGAAGCCGTCGATGCGCTGAAGGGCGATCCGTTTTTCCGCGAGGCGCTGGGCGGGGAGTTTGTCGACTACTACGTCCACATCAAGAATGCCGAAATCGAGCGCTTTCAGGCAGAGGTCTCGGAATGGGAACAGCGCGAATATTTCGAGATGTTTTGAGGGCCGCAACTGTCGCGGCCGAGGCATGCCGGGTTATCTGACGAGCACTCGAGAGGACTGATAAGATCTAATCTAGTGTATCGTCAAGCCGCGTGCGCTGGTCTCGCAGAGGTTCGGGCTTCGATGAGCGACGCATACCGCCTGTATTCGTCGGCCATTTCCAGAAGCCGCACTCGGACTTCGGGGTCGGACACCTGGCCGGCCAGGCGCTTCGCCTGGTCAGCTTGATACAGATAGTGCTTCAGATCAGACATCTAGCCCTCGATCGCGAACCGGCCCTAACTTGCCATCACATCATGGCTATATCAGCATGCGGGTCCAATTTTCCGCATCCCGACCAGAACTGCCCGGCAGTATTCGCGGTAAAGCATGTTGAGAATTGCCCACATGACCGAACTCCGTTGTTAAGCCATCGTCCTACCTTAGGCTCCGCACGTTTCAGAAGTTTTTCGCCGTTCGGGGAAAATGGCTTCGCCGGCAGCCGGTGTGTTTCCTCCCGCCTCAAGCGAACGAAACAGCTTCACGGGACCGTGAGCCCCGATCTCGAATTCATAGGGGCAAAAATCCGCCGGCCTGCGCTGGTTGAGCTACGGCGGAAAAGTCGCCTCCCGCAATCACGACCAAGCGCCCGCACACAAGGCCGAGACGGCTTTGCAGGGTATGCGCGGACCCGGTGCCACGCCCCCGGAATGACAAGAGCGCACGCAGCCAAAATGGTGTATCACTGCGGGATTACGTGCCCAATCGCACCTGCGGGCAGCACAGGGCAGGAGTTTTCAGATGAACAGACTTTCTCGTATTGCAATAGCCTCAGCCATATTCATGTGCCCGCCGGCAGGCGTCTTGTTGGCCCAAAGCACGCCGAATACCGATACACCGGCGGCTACCACGCCTGCACCGGCAACTACCACAACCACGCCGGCGCCCGCTACGCAACCGGCAGCTGCGCCCGCCTTGACGACCACAACCACGACCGACAAGGACGCCGGAACAACGAAAAAGAAGCCTGCAAAAAAGATGACCCGAAAGCAGGAGGTCGATAAGTCGGTCGAAAGCGGTACCGTCCCCTCACGCTATCGCAGTTCGGTTCCGAAGGAATATCAGCAGTACGTTCCATTTGCGAAATAGCCGGCCGAGGGTCTCGATTGGGAGCGCGATATTTTGAGATCGTATCCCTGTCATTCCGGGATGGTGCGTAGCTCCAGACCTCAGATGCGTAATTGCGCATCGGGGAATCTTGAGATTCCGGGTTCGATGCTTCGCATCGCCCCGGAATGACGGGGGCTTCACACCTGTAGGATGGTCGTATGAAGCGATACCTACCGAGCAACGTCGATCCGTCGTGATGGGTATCGCTTCGCTCAACCCCGCCGAGGATCAGCGAATATCTGGTGATTAGCGGGGATAAGTCTCATGGTGCGACGCGGTCCTGTTTGAAATTCACCTTCAGGCACTGAGATTAGCGAGATAAACAGGCCCAATCACCGCTGGAGGTCCGACATGCTCGTTCGCCCTCGCGATTTGGCAGACCAGATGTCTGCCACCCAGCCGTCAAAGACATTCACGCTGCCGATTGATGAGGCTCGTCTGAAAGCCCGAGAAATCATCGATCAGTTTCCGCAGGCCGGATGCATGGCCGTCGTCGAACGCTGGCGGCAGCTTCCCGACGGTCAGATCGAATTCACGATGCGGCACTTTCCCGCTGCGGACTGAGCGCATTTCGCCTGGATAAGAATCATGGCGGCGTATCCGTTGGCCTCGTGGTTCGAGACGCGCGGCGTTGCCGCGCTCCTCACCATGAGGGTCTAAGACCTCGTCCTGAGAGTCTTGCTGAAATTGCAGCCAATAGAATCAGCGTTAATGGTGAAACTCGTCATGCCGGGCTTGTCCCGGGCATCCACGTGTTGGGACGTGCCGCAAGAAAGGCGTGGATGGCCGGGTCAAGCCCGGCCATGACGAAAGAGCGCCTCAAACCCCCAAATACCGGTGCTGCAGATCCGGCTCCGCGATCAACTGCTCCGACGTCCCGCTCCAGACCGCCCGTCCCCGCTCGATGATGTAGTGGCGGTCGGCGATGCGGGTAAGGTTTTCGATGTTCTTGTCGATGACGAGAACCGACTGGCCGCGCGCTTTCAGCATCGACAGACAGTTCCAGATTTCCTCACGGATCAAGGGTGCCAGGCCTTCGGTGGCCTCATCCAAAATCAACAGCCGCGGATTGGTCATCAGCGCGCGTCCCACCGCCAGCATCTGCTGCTCGCCGCCGGACAGCGTGCCGCCCATGTTGTTGCCGCGCTCAGCGAGCCGTGGGAACAGCGCGTGGATCTTTTCGATGGCCCAGGGATCGGGGCTGTCCAGGCGGTTGCCGGACGCGGCGACGAGATTTTCGCGCACCGTCAGGTTCGGAAATATCTGGCGCCCCTCCGGCACCAGTCCAATGCCCAGTTGCGCGATCCGAAACGAGGGCAGCTTTCGAACTTCAACGCCAGCGAACCGGATCGCGCCCGCGCGCGCGGGCGTCAGCCCCATGATGGAGCGGATGGTGGGGGTCTTGCCCATGCCGTTGCGGCCCATCATGGCCACCATCTCGCCTGATCGGACCGACAGCGACAGGCCGAACAGCACCTGGCTGAGGCCATAACAGGTCTCGATGCCTTCCACTTCCAGCAGCGGCGTTGCGTCAGCCATGTCGGGTCACCGCATGCTGCTCGCCGAGATAGGCACGTTTTACCTCTTCGTTTTGACGGATTTCCGAGGGCTGACCGGAAGCGATCACGCGCCCGTACACCAAAACGCTGATGCGGTCGGCGAGCGCGAACACCGCGTCCATGTCATGTTCGACCAGCACGATGGTGACTTCCCGCCGCAATTCCTGCAGCAGCTTCACCATGCGCGCGGATTCGGTGATGCCAAGTCCGGCCATGGGTTCATCGAGCAAGAGCACCTGCGGCGAGGTGGCGAGCGCAACGGCGAGTTCGAGCTCGCGCTGTTCGCCATGGCTCAGTTGCGACACCAGCGTGTCGGCGCGCCGGCCGAGGCCAACCCGGTCCAATGCGGAGAGCGCCGTGTTGCGCAGGCCGCTTTCCTTGCGCGCATTGCCCCAGAAGCGGAACGAGTGACCGTCATGCGCCTGTGCCGCCAGCGCGACATTGTCGAGTGCGGTGAAAT
>JAQGKJ010000040.1 GCA_028290165.1 Bradyrhizobium sp.
CCGAAGCCGAAGCCGCCGCTGGTGCTGACGCCGCCTTCCGCCAGTCCGCAACGGCCGGCGTTCTGACGCGTGGGACTTATCATGGCCTGTCATGGCCTGCGAGGCACGATTCGCATGAATGGAACAAAGCCGGGTAAGCCGCCTTTACTCCGGTTGATCTCGGCGCATTTCGAGGGGGAAAAAAGTGCCTGATCAAGATCCGTCCGCCGCGTCAGGCGGATCATTTCCGACCGGCGGCGAACTTGCCGCGCTGATCCGGCAATTCGATTGGGCAAAAACCCGCCTCGGACCGCTTTCGGCGTGGCCGCAAAGCCTGAAAACCGTCACCGATACCCTGCTGCGCTCGCCCGTACCCATCGTGCTGTTATGGGGCGAAGACGGCATCATGATCTATAACGATGCCTATTCAGGCTTTGCGGGCGGCCGACATCCAAAGCTGCTGGGATCGAAAGTGCGCGACGGATGGGCTGAAGTCGCCGACTTCAACGACCATGTCATGAAGGTCGGCCTGAACGGCGGCACGCTGGCCTACACGGATCAGGAACTGACGCTCTATCGGCACGGTCGCCCGGAGCAGGTCTGGATGGATCTGGCCTATTCCCCGGTGTTGAACGAAGCAGGAGAGCCGGCGGGCGTGATCGCCATCGTGGTCGAGACCACCCAGCGCGTGATTGCGGAGCGGACTCTCAAGGATCGCGAGAACGACCTTGCCCGCGTTCAACATATCGCCCGGATCGGAGGGGTCGCGGTCGACCTCAGGAACGGCTTCCACAACGAACGGCGATCGCCGGAATATCTGGAGATCCACGGCTTGAGCGCGGATGCGGTCGATACCCACGACGACTGGCTCAAACGAATTCATCCCGAAGACCGCGACCACGCGCTGCATCATTTCCTGGCGACCGTGAATGGCGCCGATCTGCGCTACTCGTCCGAATACCGCATCGTCAGGCCCAATGACGGTCAGGTGCGCTGGATCGCTGCCGAGGCCCAGATCGAACGCGACGAAGCGGGCCAACCGCTTCGCCTGGTCGGCGCCCACATGGACATCACCGAACGCACGCTGGCGAAGGAACTCTTAAGGGAAAGCGAGGAGCGCTTCCGGCTGATCGCCAACAGCGCGCCGGTGCCGATGTGGGTCAGCAAACTGGATGGCACGCGCGGCTTCGCCAACCAGGCCTATCTGGATTTTCTCGGCCTGGAATATCAAGAGGCGATCGTATTCGACTGGCGCAAGATTCTTCACCCCGACGATCAATCGCGGGTGGTGCGCGAGAGCGTCGCCGGTGAAGCCTCGCTCAAGCCGTTCGTGCTGGAAGCGCGATATCGCCGGACCGATGGCGCATGGCGGTGGATGCGATCGGAATCGCAGCCGCGCTGGGATCCGGAAGGGAAACATATCGGCTTTATCGGGGTCGCCCACGACATCACAACAGCCAAGGAAGCCGAGAGCGAATTGCGCGGCCTGAATGAAACGCTCGAACAGCGCATCAAAGAGCGCACCTCGCAGCTTGAATCCAACGAGGCGCAATTGCGCGCGATTTTCGAAACCAGCAACCAGTATCAGGGCCTGCTGGACCTCGCGGGCAATGTTACCTTCGCCAACAAGACTTCGCTGGCCGGAATCCAGGCTGTTGCGGCCGATGTCGTCGGCAAGCCGTTTTGGCATTCACGGTGGTTTTCCGCAACACCCGGCGCCAGCGAGGCGGTCGCCAATGCTTTCACCGCGGTCAAGCGCGGTGAAAGCGTGCGAACCGAGATGCTGCTGTTTCTGCCGACCGGCGAGCGCTATTTCGATTTTGCCATGCGGCCGGTGTTCGACCAGTACGGCGCGGTTGCCAGCGTGTTGCCGGAAGCGGTCGATATCACCGACCGCCGGCAGGCCGAAGAGGCGCTGCGTCAATCGCAAAAGATGGAGGCGGTCGGCCAGCTCACCGGCGGCGTCGCGCACGATTTCAACAACCTGCTCACCATCATCCGCTCGGCCACCGATTTCCTTCGCCGCCGCGACCTGGCCGAGGATCGCCGCCGTCGCTACATCGATGCGATTTCCGACACCGTGGACCGCGCATCGAAGCTGACCGGGCAGCTATTGGCGTTTGCACGGCGGCAGCCCCTGGCGCCGCAGGTGTTCGACGTCGGCCTGCAGGTCGAAGGCATCGCGCAGCTGATCCGGCCGCTGGTCGGCGGCAGAATCCAGATCGGGCTGGAAATGCGCGATCCGGAATGTTTCGCGATGGCGGATGTCGCGCAGTTCGAGACTTCGCTGATCAATCTCGCGGTCAACAGCCGGGATGCCATGGACGGCGAGGGTGTTATTTCGATCAGCATCGAGAAGGCCGATGCGATCCCGGCCTCGGTCACCAGTGAAAAACGCAACGGAAAGTTCATCGCGGTCTCGGTCAGCGATGCCGGCGCCGGCATCGCGCCCGACAAGCTGACGGCGATTTTCGAGCCGTTCTACACCACCAAGGAGGTCGGAAAAGGCACCGGCCTCGGCCTCAGTCAGGCGCTTGGATTTGCCAAGCAATCCGGCGGCGAAATCGTCGTCGCCAGCATGATCGGGGAAGGCTCGACATTCACCATCTATTTGCCGCAGGCGGAAGCGCCGGCAACCTACGCCGATATCGGCGCAGGCGGCATCGAAGCGGCGATGAGCGGCCGCGGTCATCGCATCCTGATCGTGGAGGACAACGAAGACGTCGGACGGTTTTCCACCGAACTGCTGCAGGATTTGGGCTATGCGACGCGAAGGGCGGACAATGCCAAGCAGACGCTCGCCCTGATCGCCGCCGACCGGTCGGCGTTCGATCTGGTGTTTTCCGACGTCATCATGCCCGGGATGAACGGGGTGGAACTGGCGATGATCATTCGCGAACAATACCCCTCCATCCCGGTGGTGCTGACCAGCGGCTACAGCAGCGTGCTGGCGGAGAACGCGCATCAAGGCTTTGAACTGATCCAGAAGCCGTATTCCGTCGAAGCGCTGTCGCGAACGTTACGGAAAGCGATTTCAGAACGATCGTCGGCCGACTGACGATTTCGCGCTTCGTCAGCCGCTTGCGACGATCGGAACCAGGACATGACTGAAGCCGGTTCTGTCGATGTGCAGCGTGGTCGTTCCCGCGAACAGCCGGCGCGGTCGATCGCGGGGATCGTCGTGCAGAAATGGTCCGCATCCCAGCAACTCGTTCTTGAAATTAGAGAGTTTTGTGCCCGTCGTGGCCTGCCAGCGATAGTCGTTTCCGCGAATGCTCAGCGCGATCCGGTAACCTGTGGGGACGACGATCGATGTCGGCCATATTTCGATCGCAAGATCAACCGGGCTGCCCGGCTGCAATCGCTGCACCTCGTCATGGCTGTGGTAGGGGCGATACGGCCGGGACAAGGTTTCGTCGAGCTTGCGATGCGACGCCCG
>JAQGKJ010000667.1 GCA_028290165.1 Bradyrhizobium sp.
CTGATAGATCTTGCCGTCCTCGGTGCGCGAGAACGGCACGCCCCAATGTTCGAGTTCGTAGACCGCTTCGGGCGCGTTGCGCACCATATATTCGATGGAGTCCTGATCCCCCAGACAGTCCGAGCCCTTGACGGTGTCGTACATATGCCAGCGCCAGTTGTCGACGTGCATGTTGCCGAGCGCCGCCGAGAAGCCGCCATGGGCTGCTACCGTATGAGAGCGCGTCGGAAACACTTTGGTAATGCAGGCGGTGCGCAGGCCCGCTTCGCTGCAGCCGACCACCGCGCGCAGGCCCGCGCCGCCGGCGCCGACCACCACGACGTCGTAGGTGTGATCCTCGATCGGATAGGCCTTTCCGTTGGTGGCAGGACCACCACCGCCATTTGCGGCCTTGCCGTTGCCATCAGCCGCCATGGCTACACTCCGGATGACAGTTTGAGAATGGCGTAGATCGAGGCCAGCGCCACTGCAACCGAGAAGAAGTTGTTGGCCATGATGGCGGCGAGTTTTACCACCTCGCTATGCACGTAATCCTCGATCACCACCTGCATGCCGATCCTCATGTGCCAGGCGCTGGCGATGATGAACAACAGCAGGACGATCGCGACCACAGGCGAGCCCAGGATTTGCGCGGCGCCGGCCTGATTGCGGCCGAGCAGCATCATGACCACCACGATCACCGGCAGGATCAAAAGCACCATCGCCACCCCGGTAAGGCGCTGGCGCCAGAAGTCGCCAGTGCCGGAATGCGAGGCGCCCAGCGCGCGGACGCGGCTGAGCGGCGTGCGCATCGATTTCGGGCTTTCGGGATTTGCGACCGTCATCGTCCGCCTCCGATCACGTAGGCGGCGATCCATACCAGCACGGTCAGTGAAATACCGCCGATCAGCGCGGCCCAGGTCATGGCTTCACGCTCGTTCGGCTTGAAGCCGTAGCCGAGATCCCAGACGAAATGCCTGATGCCGCTGAGCAGATGGTGCAGCAGCGCCCAGGTATAGCCAAACACGATCAGACGGCCGATGAAGCTCGAGGTAAAGGCCTGCACGTTGGCATAGGCGGTGGGCCCCGAGGCGGCTGCGATCAGCCACCACGCCAGCAGCAGCGTGCCGAAATACATCGCAACGCCGGTGATGCGATGAACGATCGACATCGCCATCGTCAGGGTCCAGCGATAGGTCTGCAGATGGGGCGAAAGCGGTCGTTCGATCCTGGCGGTCATTGGCGACTTTGACGGTTTCTCGGGCCCACGCAGGGACCCCTTAAGGGATCGCGGGTGACGAAGCCTATTTACGAAGTCGAAACAGTCAGCGCAACGGCGAAATCCGCCGTTTGCGAATGAATGTTCATAGCTTCAGATGAGCCTTGCATTGACGGGGATTGACACAGCTGGCGGCGCACTGCTGGCTAGCGTCGATGAAGCTCGATTCAGGCCGTGCATGGATGGTCAAAACGCGGGCGCAAACCGGGCGGAAACGATGATCGCGGGATTGAGCGCCTCCGAACTGGCAGAGTTGGCGCTAATGCTGGTCGCGGTGGGTGCATTGTCGGGATTTCTCGCCGGAATATTCGGCGTCGGCGGCGGCGCGATCCTGGTCCCGGTCTTTTATGAATGCTTTCGGCTCGCCGGCGTGCCGCTCGAGGTGCGGATGCCGCTGTGCATCGGCACCTCGCTCGCCATCATCATTCCGACCTCGATCATCTCCTATCGCGCCCACTACAAACGCGGCGCGGTGGACATGCAAACCATCCGGCAATGGTGGCTGCCGATCCTGATCGGCGTGGTTACCGGCAGCGTGACCGCGCGCTACGCGCCGGAGCGGCTGTTCAAGATCGTGTTCGTGGGCGTGGCATGGTCGGCGGCGGCCCGCCTGCTGCTGGCGCGCGCGAGCTGGAAATTTGGCGACGACCTTCCGCGCGGGCCGCTGATGAAAATCTACGGCTTCATCGTCGGGCTGTTCTCCACCCTGATGGGCATCGGCGGCGGATTGTTTTCGAACCTGCTGATGACGTTCTATGGCCGGCCGATCCATCAGGCGGTCGCGACCTCCTCGGCACTCGCCGTCCTGATCTCGATTCCCGGCGCGCTCGGCTATGTCTATGCCGGCTGGCCCGTGGCGCCGCGCTATCCCGACGTCGCCGCGCTGCAATTGCCGTTCGCGCTCGGTTACGTCTCGCTGATCGGCGCCGTGCTTGTTATGCCGACCACCCTCTTGACAGCGCCGCTTGGGGTCAAGGCCGCGCATGCGATGCCGAAGCGCATGCTGGAAATGGCCTTCGGCACCTATCTTTTCATCGTCGGCAGCCGGTTTGTGATCAGTCTGCTCTACGGGCAGTAGCAGACGCGCAAGTTCCATGCGGTTGTGATGGACGGACAATGATCCGCATCGTTGTAATCCGCCCTGATTTGGATGAATGTCGCGACGCGATCGGGATTGGGGACATTCGTGAAACGACGCGAGTTCATTACGCTCCTCAAAGTTATAACTCCCCCTGCGACCTTACTTGCGACCGCCGACGAGGTGATGGAATGAAGCGGCGCGAATTCATCCTGGTTCTCGGAGGCGCCGCCGCGAGCGCGCCGTTCGCCGCGCGCGCGCAGCAGGGCATGCCGGTGATCGGCTACTTCCATTTCGCGACTCCAGGATACGCACCGACGGCCGCCTCATTCCTGCAGGGACTAAAGGAAGCCGGCTATATCGCCGGACAAAATGTCGCGATCGAATACCGCTGGGCCGAGGGCCAGTATGATCGGTTGCCGGCGATGGCCGCCGATCTCGTCGACCGCAAGGTCGATTTGATTGCCGCCTTCGGGCCCCCGCTCGCCCGCGCGGCAAAAAACGCGACCTCGACAATCCCGATCGTGTTCGAGGTCGGCAACGACGCGGTCGCGGCCGGGCTGGTCGCCAGCCTCGCCCGGCCGGGCGGGAACGCCACTGGGCTCAGCATTCTCTTTACCCAGTTGACGCCGAAGCGGCTCGAACTGCTGTGCGAGCTGATCCCTCAGGCCAGGACGATCGCGCTGCTTGTCAATCCGAACAGTCCGACCGCTGAACCCTCGATCCGGGGCACCGAGGAGGCGGCGCGCGCCAAGGGCGTGCAGCTTGCGATCCTCAACGCCAGCACTGAAAGCGAGATCGATGCGGCCTTCGCGAAGTTGGTCAGCCTGCAAGCCGACGGTCTCATCGTAGCGGCCGATCCGTTCTTCGACACAAGGCGCGAGCAGCTGGTTGCGCCGGCCGCCCGCGACAAGATCCCCACGATCTACTTTGCCCGCGAAGCTACCGCGTCCGGCGGCCTTATTAGCTATGGCAGCAGTCTAGGCGATGCCTATCGCCAGATGGGCATCTACGCGGGGCGAATCCTCAAGGGCGAGAAGCCTGCCGATCTGCCGGTCGAACAGCCCACCAAGTTTGAATTGATCATCAACCTCAAGACCGCCAAGGCCCTGGGACTCACCGTGCCGCCGAAACTGCTATTCACGGCTGACGAGGTAATCGAGTGAAGCGACGGGAGTTTATCGCATTGCTCGGTGGCGCGGCGGCATCGCCGTTGGCGGCAAACGCGCAGCAGGGCGACAAAATTCGTAAGGTCGCGGTGTTGATGGGCGTCGCCGAGACCGAAGAGGGTCTCGCCTGGCTTGCCGCATTTCAGCAGCGGCTCGAACAACTCGGGTGGGCGATAGGTCCCAATGTTAGCTTCGAAGTTCGGTGGTGGATGGGTGGTCCGGAACAGATGCGGACGCCGATTGCGAGCCTGGTCGCGTTCGCTCCCGATGTGATCATGGTATCCAGCAACTTTGCGGTCTCGCTGCTCAAGCCCATGGCGCAAAACGTGCCGATCGTGTTCGCCCATCTTGGTGATCCGGTCGGCTCCGGATTTGTTGCGAACCTCGCTCATCCGGGCGGCAACATCACCGGATTCTCCGGCTATGATGGAACGATGGGCGGCAAATGGCTCGAAGTGTTGAAAGAGACGGCGCCGCGTCTGGACAGCGTCATGACGATCTTTCAACCCGAAACGCCGGTCCACCAGGGTCTCTGGCGTTCGATCAAGGAAGCCGCGCCGCAGTTGGGGGTCGAAGCAGTCCCCGGCGGCGTCCACAATGCCGCCGAAATCGAGAGCCGCATGTTGTCGTTCGCGACAACGCAGAATGGCGGAATCATCATACTGCCGCATGCCATCACCAATGCGAACGAAAGCCTCATCACCGCGTTGGCGCTGCGGCACCGATTGCCAACGCTCTATTCCACTGCCGGTGCAGTAAGGGCCGGCGGGCTCGTCTCTTATAGCTACGACCTGGTCGAGGCCTTTCGAAACGCGGCCGGATACGTCGACCGCATTCTTCGAGGCGCGAACCCCGGTGATCTTCCGGTGCAACAACCCACCAAGTTCGAACTCGTTGTCAGCCTGAAGACCGCCAAAGCGATTGGCGTCGACATATCGCCTTCGCTGCTCGCGCGCGCCGACGAGGTGATCGAATGAAGCGGCGCGTGTTCCTGGGCGCTGCTAGTGAGGACGTTACGTCGCCGGGACGACGCTACTGATTGCCCGACGGGCAAATCAGCGGCGCTGGTGATTTTCTGTCCAGCCCCGTTTGCAAAAATATTTCGCTTTCCCCGTCGGGCAAATCAAATCTACAACTCCCGCCGTCCCACCCCACAGAGGGGCGTATCGCGATCGTCACGGACGCGGGGCGGGATGCAGTGGACGCGGCAG
>JAQGKJ010000052.1 GCA_028290165.1 Bradyrhizobium sp.
CGAGAAACAGCAGGCTTTCGACCTCCCGCGCCTTGCCGTCGCCGTCGTAGAAGAATGTGACGGGAACATCGAGCGCAGTGGCGATTGATTGAAGACGGGCGGCGCCGACGCGGTTGACGCCCTTCTCGTATTTTTGCACCTGCTGAAAGCTGACGCCAAGTTTGCCACCGAGCTCGGCTTGCGAGATCCGTTGCTCGACGCGGCGCAGCCGGATTCGCTTGCCCAGTTCAATGTCGGGTTTGCCGGCACTTCGCTGTTTCATTTTCTTCGCTGCTGATCTGTTCATTCTGGTTTACCGTCCTTCGGTCGAGAAACCCCCGAATAAATGAGTCAGGGTTTCACCCTTATATACTCGTTTAAATTCGCTTGGATGGATCAATTCGTATTTAGGCCACGGGAATTTTGCCGCATCGAAGGCTCCAAGCAACCGTTCGATCATGTGCCGTACCGTGAGAATACGGCGGCAAACGGGATAGGACAGCCAAATATCGCATGACCGGCACGATTCAACCTTGAGAGGTATTATCTTGCTCCCAAGGCGAGCGCCGGAAACGCAGCGATCCCGGCCCGTTTTTGGGAAACGCCCAAAGGTTGGCGCCGCTGAGATGGGTCTTCATGGCCGCAATGCACGCTGCGATGCTTTCCACCACAATCAGTCACTCGACCGGGCCAGGCGTCGGCCAGCCACGCGCGGCGAGGTGTCGGCCGACGAAAATCCACCGCCATTTCCAAGATATGCGGACTTGGTGGAAAGGTGTATGAACGACGGACGGGATCGCCTCATCCAGCCTCGCAAGCTCGGTAACGGAAAAAACGCCGGTGGCTAATTCAGAACAACGACTGCATTCGGTTCTTGCAACCCTCGAGGAGTGCCGGGCCGCTCTCATCCGAAGCAACGAGCGGCAGGCCGCACATTTGGTCTCCGTGGCGATCCTCGAGCTTCGAATGAAGCTCAATCGAATTGCCGACTCGGAATTAAAGGCTTTGTGCGACGCGATGACGCCGGACGAGGCGTCGGCGCAAGGATCGCAGGAGCCGCAAGGCCAGCGCCGGCGGCCGCTGCTGAAGCTGGTCAAATAGCGTCGCGGTCCGGCGCGCCCCGGCTACCCCATCCCGCCCCCGTCCGTCACGGCGAGTTGTTTTGGCCGTCGCGATGCCGCATTGGTGATCGAGAAAACCCTCGCCCGTAACCTCGCCCATCCGCTACATGAAGCCGGACGAGCGCGACGCCCCCGGGTGTCGGGCCTGGCCAAGGCAGGGACAAGGCAGGGAGCCGCGGGTTACCCGGATCATGATCCGATTGGATTCAATCGGATCACGATCTCATCTCTTTGTTTGAGCATGATCTTTTTCGGAAAACCGGTTCCCACTTTTCCGGATCATGCTCTAGTGATGGCGATGTAAGGATGGCGATGACTGCATGATTCACGATGTCTCGATTCCCGCGGCGCTGATTGCGGGTGTGGTCAGCTTTCTGTCGCCTTGCGTGCTGCCCCTGGTTCCGCCGTATCTGATTTACCTCACCGGCGCGACCATCGAGCACGTCGCCAATGACGAGACGGAAGCCGCCTCGAAGCGCGCGGTGATGACCTCGGCGGTCATGTTCGTGCTCGGCTTCTCGACCGTGTTCGTAGCGCTCGGTGCGAGCGCCTCCCTGATCGGCGGCTTGATCCATGCCTGGTCGGCAGAACTCGCGATTGTCGCCGGCATCGTCATCATCATCATGGGCCTGCATTTCCTCGGGCTGACCCGGATCGGATTTCTGATGCGGGAAGGCCGGCTGCCGATCCCAAAGCCGGTCGGTTTGTGGGGAGCCTATGTGATGGGGCTGGCGTTTGCATTCGGCTGGACCCCCTGCATCGGCCCGATCCTCGCGGCCATCCTGTCGGTCGCCGCCGCCGAGGCCACGGTGACCAAGGGCGCGGGCCTGCTGGCGGTCTATTCCGCGGGCCTCGGAATTCCGTTTCTGATCGCAGCGCTGATGGTCGAACAGTTCTCGTCGCTGTTCTCGCGGATGAAGCGGCATCTTGCCAGCGTCGAGCGCGCGATGGGCGTTCTGATGATCATCACCGGCATCGGCTTTCTCACCGGCACCGTAACCAATGTGAGCATCTGGCTGTTGGAGACGTTTCCAGGCTTGCAGAATTTCGGCTAGCTAGCTCTCGTCCTCGAGCGGCCAGACCAGGGTATAGACGACGCCGCGGGGCAGGAAATCGACGGTGGCTTCGCCGCCGAGCTGGTCGCGCGCGCTGCGCTCGATTAATCGCGATCCGAACCCGCGCTGCACCGGGGCCGTAACCGGAGGGCCGCCGGTCTCGGCCCAGATCAGGCGCAATTTCCGCATGGCGTTTTCGGTGGCGACTTCCCAGTCCAGCGCGATGGTGCCGGTGTCGTTCGATAGCGCCCCATATTTTGCGGCGTTGGTTGCGATCTCGTGCAGGATCATCGACAGCACCACCGCATGCCGTGGCGACAGCGGAACGTTCGGCCCGAACATTCGCACCCGCTCCGGATTGTTGAGCAGATAAGGCTGCAGCACCCGGCCGACCACGTCCTGCAGTTCGGAGCCCTGCCACTTCTCCGTGCTCAGGAGATTATGCGCCTCCGCCAGCGCGCCGAGCCGGCCCTCGAACGTCCTGCGCTCGGCCTTGCTCGCGCTCCGAAAGGTCTGCACCGCGATCGCCTGCAGGATGGCCAGCGTGTTCTTGACGCGGTGATTGAGTTCCTCGATCAGGAGGTCGTGCAGCATCTCGCCGCGGAGAATCGTCGTCGCCATCCGCACCGCAAAGGCAAGGCCAGTCAGCAGCAGGACGCCGCCGATCACGCTGGTGATCGCGAGCCTGCGCCACAACGGGCCGACCATGGAGCCTTCCGCAATGCCGGCCGCCACTGTCCAGCCGGTGAGCGAGGATCGTGCGAAAGTGGTGATCAGCGGCACGCCTTCGAGCGAGACGGTCTCCAGCGTGGATTCGGGCTCGCGAAACATCTCGCTGGAGAGCGAGGGCGATGGACGCTTGCCGACCGTCTCTTGCGGATTGGGAACCCGCGCAAAACTGATGCCGTCGCCATCGAAGATCGAGATCGTCCAATCCTGGCTCGGGCGCTGCTTTTCGATGATGGCCTGGAAAATCTCGACCGGTGGGCTGAAGGAAATGTCGTAGAGAACCTCGCCGTCGCGAATCACCGGCACCTCGACGGTCACGATCGGCCGCTTCTTTACCGCACCGACGAACAGGTTTGAGTAATGCGGACTTTTGGTCGCGAACACCTGATCGACGATTTCGCGGTTGTTGCGCAACGGCAGGCTTGCGGTGTCCGTCGTGACCGAGGAGAACAGCTGGCGGCCTTCGCGGTCTGCCACCAGCACCACGCCATCCCTGCCATATTGGTCGAGAAAGCCCGAAGCAATGCGGCGAAAACTTTCGAATTCGCCGTCGCGCAATGCGTTGGTGAGCGCCAGCACCTGCAGCGCGCCGGTCATGCGCTCCATCTCGGCATCGAGCACAAGGCGAATGCTGCGCACGGTTTCGAGAACGCGCTGTGAGGCATTCTTGCGCTCTTGCTCGTAATTATTGAACACAATGGTGGCCGCGAAGATGATCAGCGGCAGCGTGGTGCCCGCGACCAGAAGGGCAAGGCGTACTGGCAGTGAGGGTTTCCGCACGCGGGTTCCGCATCGATGCATTTGGCGCAGGTGGCGCCAAATCGCCGCAAGCATAGGAGAAGCGCCTGAAATCCGCCAAGGAATTTAGGCCCGTAGACCGGCCCGCTGACGCGGGGTGTGCAATGCGGAAGCTGTGCGACGTCCTAGACTAGAGGTTGCTGTCGGTGATGGCAGCATAAACCATGGTGCGCAGCTCGCGGCGCACCGGATAGGAGCTCGACGGCAGCAATTGCGTCATGAAGATGGCGATCAGTTCTTCCGCGGGATCGATCCAGAATGCCGTCGAGGCCGCGCCGCCCCAGGCATATTCCCCGGCACTGCCCGCGATCAGCGTCTGCGACGGGTTCATCGTGACCGAGAAGCCGAGACCGAAGCCGACACCGGCATTGGTGGCTTCGCTATACATCGATCTCGACATTTCCGTGAGATCGCGTCCGCCGGGCAGATGATTTGTGGTCATCAGCGCCAGCGTCTTCGGACCGATCAGCCTGACGCCGCCGAGTTCGCCGCGGTTCAAGAGCGCGCGGCAAAACGTCAGATAATCCGCCGTCGTCGAGCACAAGCCGCCTCCGCCCGAGACCAGGGACGGCTGTGACAGAAACGAGCTTTCGGTTGGATCGTCCTGCAGGGTCATGCCACCCTTGCCGTCGGCGGCGTAGCATGCCGCGAGGCGGTGGGCTTTCGCAGCGGGAACGAAAAAGCCGGTGTCGTTCATGCCCAGCGGATCGAAGATGCGCTCTTGCAAAAACTGTTCGAACGGCTTGCCGCTGATCTTGCCGATGAGATAGCCGATGACGTCGGTGGAGACGGAATAATTCCAGGCCTCGCCGGGCGAGAATTCCAGCGGAAGTTTTGCCAGGCCCTCGATCATCGATTGCAATGTGCCCGCTTTCTCGATCTCGCCGATTTTCATCTCGCGATAGGCGGCATCGACGTTGGAGCGCTGCTGGAAGCCGTAGGTCAGTCCGGAGGTGTGCCGCAGCAGGTCGAAGATCAGCATCGGCCGCGACGGCGGCCTGCTAAAAAATGCCGGCGCGGTGCCTGCCTGGAACACGCCGAGGTTTTTCCATTCCGGGATATATTTGTGAACGGGCTCGTCGAGCGCGACGCGGCCTTCCTCGACCAGCATCATGAAGGCGACGCAGGTGATCGGCTTGGTCATCGAATAGAGGCGAAAAATGGTGTCGTCCTTCATGGGCGGTTTGCGCTCGACATCGGCAAAGCCCTGCATCGCGTTGTGGACGATCTTGCCGCGGCGGTAGACCAGCAGCTGTGTTCCCGGGAAGCGGCCGGCATCGACATAGCGGCGCTTCAGGTGCGCCTCGAGACGCTCGAAAGCGGCTTTCGACATGCCCGCGGATTCGGGGGAAGCGGGGACCGGGGCTAACATCGCGACAATCTCCTGAAGCTTTCGGGGTCCAGTCTTGATAGCCGAAAACCACGCGACGTTTCAAAGGACGACCGGTTCTGAAGAGCTTACGATTTTCGCATGAAAGCGGGTGAGGGAATCGCGCCAAGGCCGATGATGGCTGTTACTGGCGACGCCTGAAACGCGTCGATTGGGTACCTGCTTATTTCTTGTGCGGCGCACAAGAAATAAGCGAATCGCAATTTAAGAAATAAGCGAATCGCAAATTTTGCGTGCGGATAAACCCCTGCCAAAAAGTTGGGCGATTGACATAAACTATTGAAATATATGTAGATTTTGCACCGCAGCGGCTTGGCACGAAGCTTGAATAGTTGGTGCTGACGCCATCGTTGCCGTCCCTGGAAACCAATCATCCGAATTGTGACACCGCCAGACTGGGGCCTCCCCAGAGCGCGCCTCCATGCCCTTCGAGCACGATCACCCCGACGGCAGTGGCTGCCCCATTCAGAAAGGAAATTTCGAAATGAGCAAAGAGAACCCGACCTGGATTTCAGAGTGGAAGCCGGAAGACGAGACGTTTTGGAACTCCACGGGCAAAGTCATTGCTCGGCGCAACCTTATCTGGTCGATCGTTGCAGAGCATATCGGATTTTCGGTCTGGCTGATCTGGAGCATCGTTGCAACCAAGTTGCCGGCGGCCGGCTTTCATTTCACGACCGACCAGCTGTTTCAGCTGGTGGCGCTGCCCGGACTGATCGGCTCGCTGATGCGATTTCCCTACACGTTTGCGGTGACGACGTTCGGCGGTCGCAACTGGACGATCTTCAGCGCGGCGGTACTGTTCATCCCGACGATCGCGCTCGCCTATTTCGTCAGCGAGCCCAATACGCCGTTCTGGCTGATGCTGCTGGTGGCGTCCACCGCAGGTCTGGGCGGTGGCAACTTCGCCTCGAGCATGGCCAATATCTCCTTCTTCTACCCCGATCGTATGAAGGGCTGGGCGCTTGGCTTGAACGCGGCCGGCGGGAACATCGGCGTCAGCAGCGTGCAGTTGCTGACGCCAATTCTGATGGGGTTTGGCCTTTTCAACCTCTATCAGGCAACGCCGGTCGGAGGTGTCTACCTTCAGAACGCCGGACTGATGTGGATGCTGCCGCTCGCGATTGCGGTGTTTGGCGCCATTTTCTTCATGAACAACCTCAGCTCGGCCAAGTCCACGTTCAAAGACCAGTTCGCCATCGTCAAGCGCAAGCATACCTGGATCATGTCGTTCATCTATATCGGGACGTTCGGCTCCTTCATCGGTTACTCCGCCGCGTTTCCGCTATTGATCAAGACGCAATTTCCGGCAGTGACGATCGCGATCGCGTTCCTTGGACCGCTGGTGGGCTCGCTGTCGCGTCCGTTCGGCGGCTTGCTGGCAGACAAGATCGGCGGTGCGATCGTGACATTCTGGAATTTCATCGCGATGGGTGCCGCGACGATCGGTGTCCTCTACTTCGTCGGCGTCAAGGATTTCGCGGGCTTCCTGGTGATGTTCCTGATTCTCTTCGTCACCACCGGCATCGGCAACGGATCGACCTACCGTATGATCCCGTCGATTTTCCGCGAGAAGAATCTTCACAAGGCGCAGGGCAAGGGTGAAGCCGGACGGGCGCTCGCCTCGAAGGCCGCCAGCATCGAGAGCGGCGCCGCGCTCGGATTCATCGGCGCGATCGGCGCCTGCGGCGGCTACCTCATCCCGAGCGGCTTTGGCAAGTCGATCGCCTTGACTGGGGGCCCGCAGCTGGCGCTGGAAATCTATCTGGCGTTCTACGCGGTCTGCCTGGCACTCACCTGGTGGTTTTACCTGCGCAGGAGCCCCGTGGAGTCGGGCGCGACGAGCCTCGCGGAAGCGCGCGTATGAGAGCATGACGACCAATCTCGCCCCGCTTGCGGGGCGAGGAGGGCGCAGACAGGCAGGAGAAACGAATGACACCCGACCAGGTCAAACTCGTGCAAGAGAGCTTCGCCAAGGTCGCGCCGATTTCGGAAACCGCCGCGGTGTTGTTCTATGACCGCCTGTTCGAGATCGCGCCGGCGGTGAAGGCGATGTTTCCCGCCGACATGACCGGGCAGCGCAAGAAGTTGATGGCGATGCTGGCGGCGGTGGTGAACGGTCTTGCCAATCTTGAATCGATACTGCCGGCCGCGAGCGCGCTCGCCCAACGCCATGTCAGCTACGGCGCCAAAGCCGAGCATTATCCCGTCGTCGGCGCCGCGCTGCTGTGGACGCTGGAAAAGGGACTGGGCGATGCCTGGACGCCCGACGTCGCGGCCGCCTGGACCGCGGCTTACGGGACGCTGTCCAGTTTCATGATTTCCGAAGCCTATGGCCGCCCGCAAGCCGCTGAATAAGGACGCAAGCCGTTGAGTGAACCGCTGGTCATCGTCGGTAATGGGATGGCCGCCGCGCGCCTGGTCGACGAGCTGACGCAAGTAGCCCAAGGACGTTATGCCATTGCGGTGATCGGCGATGAGCCGCGGCTTGCCTATAATCGCGTGCTGCTGTCATCGGTGCTCGCGGGCGAGACCGCCTCGCACGAGATCGAGCTCAGGCCGGCCGGGTGGTGGCGCGACCGCGGCGTGACCCTGAAATATGGCTGCGTCGCCACCGAGATCGATGTCGGCCGCCGCGAACTCAAGATCGCGAATGAAGAGAGCATCGCGTTTTCCAGACTTGTACTTGCGACCGGCTCGACGGCGCTGCGGCTGAATCTGCCCGGCGCCGATCTCGCCGGCGTGCACACCTTTCGCGACAGCCGGGACGTCGATCTCCTGCTGACGCTGGCGGCGCGGAAGAAACGCGTCGTCGTGGTCGGCGGCGGATTGCTCGGGCTGGAAGCGGCCTATGGCCTCGCCAAGGCAGGCAGCCCGGTCACCCTGATCCATCTGATGGACCGGCTGATGGAGCGCCAGCTCGACGGACCGGCGGCGGCGCTGCTGAAATCGCTGGTCGAGCGCAAGGGCATCAGGATCCTGCTCGATGCCAACACCGCGCGCCTGCATGGCGAGCGGCGTGTCGAGGGCGTTGAATTGACCGACGGGCGGCGGATCGATACTGAGGCGGTGATCTTCGCGGCCGGCATCCGGCCGAACATTACGCTCGCGAAGGACGCCGGTATTCCCGTCAATCGCGGCATCGTCGTCGACGATCATCTCGCGACCGGCGCGCCCGGCATCTTCGCGCTCGGCGAATGTGCCGAGCATCGCGGCATCCGTTACGGCCTGGTCGAGCCAGCTTATGAGCAGGCGCGCGTGCTGGCACGGCATCTCGCAGGCCGGGCCGCGGCCTACGAGGGCAGTGTGGTTGCGACCAACCTGAAGGTGTCCGGTGTCAATGTGTTTTCGGCGGGCGATTTTGCCGGCACCGATGGCAGCGAGACCATCGTGCTCAACGACATCAGGCACGCGACTTACAAGAAACTCGTGATCGCAGATGGCCGCCTGATCGGCGCGGTGCTGGTCGGCGATGTCGCCGACGCGCTGTGGTATCTCGAATTGATCCGCGGCCGCGAGCCGATCGCAAGAATTCGCGACCGCATGATGTTCGGCCGCTCGCTCGCCTTCCGGCCGGAGGCGGCGTGATCAGATGATGGCCGCCGATCCCACTCTTGCCCCCACGCGCACCAGCTGTCCCTATTGCGGCGTCGGCTGCGGCGTATTGGCGACGCCGGACGGCAGCGGCGGCGCGGCGATCGCGGGCGATCCCGAGCATCCCGCCAATTTCGGCCGGCTGTGCTCGAAAGGCTCGGCGCTCGGCGAAACGCTGAGCCTTGAGGACCGGCTGCTCTATCCGATGATCCGCTGCAGCAAGGGCACCATGGAGCGGGTGGCCTGGACCGACGCGCTCGACCATGTCGCGCACCGCCTCAAGCATATCGTCGCGCGCGACGGCCCCGGGGCGGTCGCGTTCTATCTTTCGGGGCAATTGCTGACCGAGGACTATTATGTCGCCAACAAGCTGATGAAGGGATTCATCGGCAGCGCCAATGTCGACACCAATTCGCGGCTGTGCATGGCCTCGTCGGTCGCGGGCCACCGCCGCGCCTTCGGCGCCGATACCGTGCCCGGCTGCTATGAGGATCTCGACGAGGCTGATCTAATGGTGCTGGTCGGCTCCAACGCGGCGTGGTGCCATCCGGTTCTGTTCCAGCGCATGCTCGCCAACAAACTTGAGCGCGGCGCGCGCATCGTGGTGATCGATCCGCGCCGGACCGATACCGCTGGCGATGCCGATCTGTTTTTGGGATTGAAGCCCGGCACCGACACCGCGCTGTTCTCCGGGCTGTTGGTGCAGCTCGCGGACGCCGGCGCGCTCGATCGCGACTATGTCGACCGTCACACTTCTGGGTTCGAAGAGGCGCTCGCGCGTGCGCGCAGCATCGCCGGCGGCGTAGCCGCGACCGCGCTGGCGACGGGTCTCACCGAGCAGGACGTCGCTGATTTCTTCCAGATGTTCAAGAACACCCAGCGTGTGGTCACGCTGTATTCGCAGGGCGTCAACCAGTCGGCGCAGGGCACCGATAAGGTCAATGCCATCATCAATTGCCACCTCGCGACCGGGAGGATCGGCAAGCCGGGCGCGTCGCCGTTCTCGCTGACCGGGCAACCCAATGCGATGGGCGGGCGCGAGGTCGGCGGGCTCGCCAATCAACTCGCCGCCCATATGGCTTTCACCCCGCCCGACATCGACCGCGTACGCCGGTTCTGGAAGGCGCCGCGCATCGCCACCCATGAGGGGTTGAAAGCGGTCCAGATGTTCGAGGCGATCGGGCGCGGCGAGATCAAGGCGCTGTGGGTGATCGGCACCAACCCGGCGGTGTCGTTGCCGGATGCCGACGCGGCGCGAGCCGCGCTGAAGAAACTCGAGCTGTTCGTGGTCTCGGAGAACGTGCGTTCCAACGACACGGTCAATGCGGGTGCACACGTGCTGTTGCCGGCGCAGGCCTGGGGCGAGAAATCCGGAACCGTGACCAATTCGGAACGGCGCATTTCGCGGCAGCGCGCGTTCCTGAGGTCCCCGGGAGAGGCAAAGCCCGATTGGTGGATCGTCAGGGAAGTGGCAAAACGGCTCGGTTTTGGCGCGGCGTTCGATTTTGCCACGGTGGCGGACGTGTTCCGCGAGCACGCGAGCCTTTCGGCGTTCGAGAACCTTGGCGGCCGCGATTTCGATATCGGCGCGCTGCAGTCGTTGTCGGATCAGGCGTTCGACGAACTGGCGCCGGTACTGTGGCCGCTACGGCTGGGCGATATCCAGCCGCAGCAGCGGTTTTTCGACGAGGGCGGGTTTTTTACCAACGATCACAAAGCGCGCTTCGTCGCACCGGAAATTCCCGCGCTGCGGACCGAGACCAATGCCGGACGACCGTTGCGGCTGAACACCGGCCGCATCCGCGACCAGTGGCACACCATGACCCGCAGCGGCATCAGCCCGCGGCTGGGCCAGCATCTGCCGGAGCCGTTCGTCGAGGTTCACCCCGACGATGCGGCAAGGTTCGGGGTGGTCGACGGCGGCTTCGCGCGCGTCGTCACCGACTACGGACAATGCATTCTCAAGGTCGCCGTCAGCGAACGGCAGCAGCGCGGCATGCTGTTCGCGCCGATCCATTGGAGCGAGGAAACCGCGTCAAGCGCGCGCGTCGGGGCGCTGGTGGCACCCTTCACCGATCCGTTTTCCGGCCAGCCGGAGAACAAGGCGACGCCGGCGTCGATCACCCCTTATGAATACGTGTTTCGCGGTTTTGCCTTGTCGCGCGTACAGCTGAAATTGCCCGGTCACGCCTGGTGGACCCGCGTCGCGGTGACCGGCGGCTATGGCTATCTGTTCGCCGACAATGCCGATCTGGCCAGCTGGCAATCATGGTTGCGATCGGTCGCCTCCGGCAATCTCGCCGAATACAAGGATTTCGGCGGCGGCGTTTTTCGCGCGGCAACGTTTGCCGGGGACCGCATCGCCACATGCCTGTTCGTCGGCCCCGCGCGCGACGCCGGCGATTGGGATGTGGTGAAGAACCTGTTCGCGGCGGAAACGCTTAGCGACGATCAGCGCCGGATGCTGCTGTCGGGCAAATCGGCCGACGGGCTGGCCAGCACCGGGCCCACCGTCTGCGCCTGTTTCGGCGTCGGCCGCATCACGATTCTCGCGGCCATCGCGGGAGGTGCGGGCACAGCCGCCGAAATAGGGGTGCAGCTGAAGGCCGGCACCAATTGCGGCTCGTGCATTCCGGAATTGAAGCGGCTGATCGCGCAGACGAGCGCTCCAGCGAAAGAGCAACATAAACTGGTCGTGGCTGCGAGTTAGCTTAGTTCGTAGCCCGGATAGAGCGCAGCGAAATCCGCAAAAATCGCACGTCGCCATGCGCCTGCCCGGATTTCGCTGCGCTCAATCCAGGCTACAAGAAGGCTAACCGCCCTTGACCGCGCCCGCCGTTAGCCCCGCCACGATCTGACGCTGCGCGAACACCGTCAGCAGCAGCACCGGTAGCGTAACGATCAGCGCGGCTGCTGCGAGCGGCCCCCAGCTCAACTGGTCGAACGAAATCATGTTGTAGACCGCAACCGGCAGCGTGCGCGTCTCGCGCCCCGCGAGCACGATGCCGAAGACAAAATTGTTCCAGGAGAAGATCACGGCCAGGATGAAGGCGACCGCGATCCCCGGCCGCGCGATCGGCAGGGCGACATAGCGAAACACCTGCCAACGGGTGGCGCCATCGATCAGCGCCGATTCTTCGAGTTCCATCGGCGTTGTCTCGAAGTAGCCGATCATGATCCAGATCACGATCGGCACCGTCACCACAAGATGGATGATGATCTGCGGCCACAGCGTGCCGAGAAGGCCAAGCCATTGGAACAGGAGAAACAGCGGAATCAGATAGGAGAGGCCGGGTGTGATGCGCGCGATCAGGATCACGATCGCCGCCTTGTGCGCGCGCATGCGGGCAAGGCCATAGCCCGCGGGCACGCCGACGATGAGCGCGAAGGCGGTCGCCGCGCCGGTGACGATCAGGCTGTTCATGAAATAGGTCGAGAAGCGCTTGGAATCGATCACCGCGGCATAGTTGCCCCAGTTGAAATGCTCGGGGATGAAAATCGGCGGATAGGACGCGTTGTCGACCTCGAACTGGACCGATAGCGACAGCATCCAGAGGAAGAACAGCACGGCCGGCGACACGATGACGATGAGCGCGAAGGCCAGGCCGATCCTCCCGTGCAGATGGCGAAGCGGGCTCATTCGGCGCCCCCGGTGTCGTTCCAGTGCGTCGTTTGCCGCAAGCGAAGCAGTGCACCCGCGAGCGCCACGATCAGCGCGAAGAATACGACCACGATCGCCGAGGCGTAGCCGACGTCGTAATAGACGAAGGCGACGCTGTAGAGATAAAGGTTGATGGTCTCCGACGCGCTGCCGGGGCCGCCTTGCGTGATCGCGAAGATGATATCGAAACTCTTCACGGCGTCGATCATGCGGATCATCGACGCGATGAACAGGAATGGCATGATCAGCGGCAGCGAGATGTGGCGGAAGGTTTGCCAACGGGTGGCGCCGTCGATCTGCGCGCTCTCATAGGGCTCGGTCGGGATCGCGGCGAGGCCGCCGAGCACGATCAGCATCACCAGCGGCGTCCATTGCCAGGTTTCGACCAGCACCAGCGATGGAATCACGGTAGCAGGGTGAAACACCCAGAGCTGCGGCGGGAGGCCGACCAGGGACAGCAGGTAGTTGAGGATGCCCAGTTGCGGATGGAACATCATCGTCCACACCAGCGCGATGGCGACCGGGGTCGCCATCATCGGTAGGATGAAGAGCCCGCGCAAAAAACCGCGCATCGGGAATTTGGCGTGAAACACCACCGCCGCCAGCGTGCCCAATATCAGCGGCAGCGCGACCGACAGCGCCGTATAGACAAGGGTGTGCCACACCGACTCGACGAAGCGCGCATCGCTCGGCAGCCTGATGTAATTCGCCAGCCCGACGAAGGTCGGCGCCGCGCCGACCTTCCATTCATGCAGGCTCATCCAGATCGTGTAGGCCCACGGGAAGATGATGACCGCGAGCACGACGATCAGCGCC
>JAQGKJ010000066.1 GCA_028290165.1 Bradyrhizobium sp.
TCGCTTTGCGGTCGGAAGCAGCGCAGCTCTCTCAGCCATCGCGCTCAATTAGACCTGCGTTTTGGAACCTTTCACTCGGGGCGGGCTCTCGCTTTGAGAACTCTGGCCTCCACCCGCAATATCCCTACGGGGTACCTACGGGGCCAGTAACCCTGGACCGATGCTGTGAACGGAACGTAGTCGCTCCCGGGCAATATTCCAAGTGGTTTTTTTGCCCTTCATTCGGGCTTTATGGGGGCAATTTTCGGCCCGCCACCGCCCGCCGGATACCCGCCAGATCGGTCCTGGGGGCCCCTTGAAGCGTTAACCCTGCCGCCGTCATCAAGCCCGCAATCTGGCCGCTTTGGCCGTGCCCTGATTCCACGACGAGCCCGCCGTGGGGCGCGAGCAGCTTTGCGGCCTGCGGAATGAGCGCGCGATAGGCGTCAAGTCCATCGGCGCCGCCGTCCAGCGCGGCGCGCGGATCGTAACCGCGCACCTCGGCGGCGAGATCCATGATGTCCGCCGAGCGGATATAGGGCGGGTTCGACACGATCAGATCGAAGCTCGGAGACAGCGCCGCCGCATAATCGCAGGCGACGAAAACCGCGCGATGGGCGAGCTCCAGATGGGCGGCATTGGCGCTAGCGGTTCGCAATGCGGCCTCGCTGAGGTCGGTGCCTATTCCATACGCATCCGGCAATTCGGACAAGAGCGCCAGCAAGATCGCGCCTGACCCGGTGCCGATATCGGCGATGCGCAAGCCGCGATTGGGATCGGGGGTGGCGCGGACCATTTCCAGGGCCAGTTCGACCACCGTTTCGGTGTCGGGCCGAGGCACCAGCGTCGCCGCCGAGAGTTTTAGCGGCAGCCCCCAGAATTCCTTGGTTCCGAGAATGCGCGCGACCGGTTCGCCTTGCAGGCGCCGGTGCGCGAAATCCTCAAGCCGGGTGGATTCATCTGATGTGAGTAAGCGATTCGCCGCTGTGATCACGCCGGTCAAATCGAGACCCAGCACCGCCCCGACCAGCACCCGCGCGTCGAGCTCAGCCGAGGAGATGTCGCCGGATTTGAATCGTGCCGCAAGCGATCGCCGCGCAGAGTCGATGGTTTGCCCGGCGAGTGATTCGGTCACGCGGCGGCCTTACGGCGTATGGGTCCCTGCTTTCGCAGGGACGACGAGCGGGCATTACTCACGCCGCGGCGCCCTGGGCGGCGAGCTGGGCCGCCTGATGCTCGGTCGTCAGCGCGTCGATCAGTTCGCCCAATGCTTCGCCCGCCATCACCTGCGGCAGCTTGTAGAGCGTCAGGCTGATGCGGTGGTCGGTGACGCGGCCTTGCGGGAAATTATAGGTGCGGATGCGTTCGGAGCGGTCGCCGGACCCAACCTTTTCTCGGCGATCGGCCGAGCGTACGGCATCGACGCGCTGCCGTTCGGCATCGTAGATGCGCGAGCGCAGGATGTTCATCGCAGAAGCGCGATTCTTGTGCTGCGAACGGCTGTCCTGCATCATCACCACGATGCCGGTCGGAATGTGGGTGATGCGGATCGCGGATTCGGTCTTGTTGACGTGCTGGCCGCCGGCGCCCTGGGCACGCATGGTCTCGATCCGCAAATCGTCGCTCTTGATATCAACATCGACCTCTTCGACCTCCGGCAGCACGGCGACGGTTGCCGCGGAGGTGTGAATGCGCCCCTGGGTCTCGGTGTCGGGTACGCGCTGCACCCGGTGCACGCCGGATTCGAATTTCAGTTTGGCAAATGCGCCGCGGCCCTGCACTTCGGCGATGATTTCCTTGAATCCCCCCATGGTGCCTTCGCTGGCCGAGATCACCTCGACCTTCCAGCCCTGCAAACTCGCAAAACGCTCGTACATCCGGAACAGGTCGCCGGCGAACAGCGACGCCTCGTCGCCGCCCGTGCCGGCGCGGATTTCCAGCACCACGTTGCGATCG
This sequence comes from Bradyrhizobium sp., assembly GCA_028290165.1. The sequence goes on from JAQGKJ010000066.1 coordinate 1,936, forward strand.
TCCATGGCGTCCTTGGGCAATAGCGCCACGCGGATCTGCTGCGCCAGTTCGACACTGCGTCCGGCAAGCGTTTCGCGCTCGGCCTCCGCCATGCCGCGCATCTCGGGCTCGGTTGCGGGATCGGCGATCAATGCCTCGATATCGGCAATCTCCTTGTTGGCGGCGCGGTAAGCTTTCACAGCGTCGATCAGCGGATTGAGCTCGGCCAATTCGCGCGTGATCCGCACATAGGCTTCCGAGTTCACCTGGCCAAGCAGCTGCGCCTCGAGCGAAGCGTGGCGCGCCAGCAGGATATCGAGTTTGGCTTCAGGGAGTATCGACATGGTTACGTCTCGAATTACGCGCGCATTCAGCAAAAGTGGATACCGGTTTTGCGAATAGAATGCGCGCCAATTATAGAATCTTGCGCGTTGTGCGGCCAAAACCTCGCTACAACGACAGCCCCTCGGCCTCGGCGAATTTTGTCAATTTCTCACGGATCGACACGCTGCCGGACGGCGCGTCGAGCAGCGGCGCCATCATCGCCTCGGCCTTCTTGGCGTCGAGGTCGAGGATCATCGCTTTCACCGGGCCGTGGCCGGTGGCCGACAGCGACAGCGAACGGTAGCCCAGTGCGATCAACGCCAGCGCGCCGATCGGCTTCGATGCCATCTCGCCGCAAAGCGATGCTGATTTCTTCACGGCATTCGCCTTCTGCACGATATCACGCAACGCCCGCAGGATCGGCGCCGACATGGTGTCGAACCGTTCCGAAACCTTGGCATTGCCGCGATCGACAGCGAACAGGAACTGAAACAGGTCGTTGGATCCGACCGAAACGAAATCGACCCTCTTCAGGAGTTCGTCGAGCTGATAAAGCAGGGCCGGCACTTCGACCATGGTGCCGACGTCGATCCGCTCCGGTAAAGCGTGGCCGTGCTGGCGCAGATAGGTCAGTTCGCGCTCGACCATCGCCTTGGCGGCATCGAATTCGGCGACTTCAGTGATCATCGGGAACATGACGCGCAGCGCGCGGCCGCCGCCGGCGCGCAGCAGCGCACGGATCTGGCCGCGCAACAGGCCGGGCCGGTCGAGCCCGAGCCGGATCGCGCGCCAGCCGAGCGCGGGGTTTTCCTCGATCACGGTTTCCATATAAGGCAGCGCCTTGTCGCCGCCGATATCCAGCGTGCGGAAGGTCACGGGCTTCGGGCCCGCGGCATCCAGTACCGCGCGGTACAGCGCCAGCTGGTCAGAGGTGCGCGGCAGGCTCTGGCCGACCATGAATTGAATTTCGGTGCGGAACAGCCCGATGCCGGCGCTGCCGGTGTCGTCGATATGCGGCAGGTCGATCGCGAGGCCGGCGTTGATCATCAGTTCGATGTACTGGCCGTCCTTGGTCACGCACGGCTTGTCGCGCAGCGCCGAATACTGCGCCTGCCGCCTGGCGCGAAACCGCACCCGTTCGGCATAGGCCGATTCGATCTCCGCCGACGGGCGGACATAGATCGAGCCGGAGGTGCCGTCGACGATGATGGCGTCGCCGGGATCGGCGATGCCCGGCGCGTTCGGCACTTCGCCGACCGCGGGGATGCCGAGCGCGCGCGCCACGATCGAGACGTGGGAATTGGCGGTGCCTTCTTCCAGCACCAGTCCGCGCAGGCGTTTCCTGTCGTAATCGAGTAGCGCCGCGGGCCCCATCGCGCGCGCGATCAGGATGGCGTTGTCGGGCAATTGCTCCCGTGACGGCGCGTGATCCTGCCCCACCAATTGCCGCATCAACCGATGACCCAAATCCTCGAGGTCGTGCAGGCGGTCTCGCAAATACGGATCGGTGGAACGCAGCATGCGCGCGCGGGTGTCGGACTGCACGCGCTCGACGGCGGCCTCCGCGGTGAGGCCGGTGGCGACCGCTTCATGCAGCTTGTGCGACCAGCCGTGATCGTTGGCGAACATGCGGTAGGCTTCCAGCACATCGCGATGCTCGCCGCCTTCGGCGACATCGCCACGCTCCAGCATGCGGTCGAGATCGGCGCGCAGTTTCGCCAGCGCCGCGTCGAGCCGCTTGATTTCCTTCGGCAGGTCTTCGGCGATGTAATTGGTGATGACGACGCGCGGTTCGTGTAGCACCACATGGCCGAGTGCGATCCCGTCGGACAGGATGGCGCCGGTCTTGTGCAGCGAATGCCGTGCGGCAGGTTCGGCGCCGGGCTGGGCCAGCGCCGTCAACTCACCCGAGGCGATCATCTCCGCCAGCACCATGGCGGTGGTCTGCAGCGCCTCGACCTCTTCCTC
>JAQGKJ010000086.1 GCA_028290165.1 Bradyrhizobium sp.
ACAAGATGCCGATCGACGACATGTATGCGCGCCACGCCGTTCTGCGCGAGAATAATCTTCTTACTCACGACGTCCTGATGCTCCAGGTGAAGACCCCGGAAGAAAGCAAACGTCCCTGGGATTACTACAAGATCATCGATACGATCGCAGGAGAAAACGCCTTTCGTCCGCTTGCAGACAGCACGTGCCCGCTTGTGAAGAAGTAGTTTGGGAAGGAATAACCGTCCGCTTTCCGGAGCGGACGGCGCCCTTCCGGAGAACCCAGTTGATGACAGGCGATCAACGTGCCGGAGAAGCCGCAACGACGCCCGACCAGCAGCGCGTGCGGGACGAGACCGACAATGAGGCCATTCGCCAGGCCTGGCTGACATGGGTCGGGACCCTTCCAGACGCGGCGGCAGGTCGCGTATCGCGAGGTGAGGTTTTCTACTCCGCACTTGACCTCGCAGAACATCTGATTGCACCGAATGAACTTTCCGGATGGCGGATAAGTTTCACCTCGGACGGCGGCCCCTATTCGGCGACGCTGATGTTATGCAATCCGAAATCCGGCATCGTATCCGAAATATCGGCGGCGCATCCTCAGTCGCTTACGTTGGCGTTCCTTTCCGTAATAGACGGATGGGCCAAGGCTTCGGCGAAACCAGCGCCGGCACGCTACGTAACCGTGGGCGAACGGCATTAAAGGCAAGCAAATCTTCGGCGCGAACGTTTTCGCTGGCAGGAGCCGGCCGCGTTACGCAGAGGCCGCAACTTTCAGGCGGCTATCCTCGCGGATCATATCCGATGCCTTCTCAGCTATCATGATCGTCGCGGCGTTAGTGTTGCCCGAAATGATCATCGGCATCACCGAGGCGTCGACGACGCGTAGCCGGTCGACACCGCGCACCCGCAGCCGGCTATCGACAACCGCGGTGTTGTCCGGACCCATGCCGCAGGTGCTGGTGGGATGGAAGATCGTGGCCGTGATATCCTTTGCCGCCGCGGCCAGCTGTTCGTCGCTGACAAACTCCGGACCGGGCCTGAATTCCTCCACCTCGTAAGGCCTGAAGGCTTCCGCGGCGCAAACCCGCCGCATGCCGCGAATGCCGGCCATCGCCGCCTGAACGTCCGTGACGTTGGTCAGGAAATTGAGCCGTATTTCCGGAGACGTGGCCGCGTCCGATGAAGCGATGCGGATAGAACCGCGGCTTTCCGGCCGGACCAGGCAAATCGCCCCGGTAAAGGCCGAGAATTTGTGGGCGGGTTCGCCGATCGTGTCGTAGGTCAATGGATAGACGACGTATTGCAGGTCCGGCGCGGCGCGGGCGCGATCGCTTTTGACAAAAGCATTGACCAGCGCCGGCGGAATCGTCAGCGGACCGCTGCGTCGTAGCGCGTATTCCAGGACCATCGCCGCCTTGCTGGTCCAACTGGATAATTGGTCGTTCAAGGTACGGGTGTTCTTTACCTTGAACATCATTCGCACAGCCGGATGATCCTGGAGCCCTTCGCCAACCCGCGACGCCGCATGCCTGACCTCAATTCCATGGCTTTGCAGCAACGAGGGCGCCCCGATGCCCGACAGCTGCAGGATCTGGGGCGAGCCGACCGCGCCGGCCGAGAGGATGACTTCGTTCTGCGCAGGGACATAAGCCGGGACGCCATCCTGCAAGACTTCGACACCGACGGCGCGCTTCTCGGCGAAGCGAATCCTTTGCACAAGGCAGCCGGTCAGAATTGTCAGATTCGGTCGCGCTGCCGCCGGCTTGAGAAACGCTCGCGCGGCGCTCATGCGGCGCCCGTTCTTCTGCGTCACCTGGAAATAGCCGACCCCCTCGCTTTCTCCACCGTTGAAGTCGTCGGTCGCGGGAATGCCGGTCTCGATCGCAGCCTTTCTGAAAGTTTCGAGGATCTCCCACGAAGCGCGCAAATCGTCGACGCTCAGTTCGCCGTCCGCACCATGGGCATCGCTGGGTCCACGAACCTGATTTTCCGAGCGCTTGAAATAGGGCAGCACGTCGCTCCAGCTCCAGCCGACGTTTCCGAGCTGCCGCCAGCCGTCATAATCCAATGCATGTCCGCGGATATAGACCATGCCGTTGATCGAGGAACTGCCGCCGAGAACACGGCCGCGGGGATATTTAAGCACGCGCCCGTTCAGTCCGGGCTCCGGCTCGGTTCGGTATCGCCAATCGGCCCGGGGGTGATCGAAATTGAAGAAATACCCGACGGGAATATGGATCCAGGGATGACTGTCCTTGCCGCCGGCTTCCAGCAGGCAGACTTGAAGAGACGGGTCTGCGGACAGGCGATTTGCCAATACGCAACCGGCCGACCCCGCGCCAATAATCACATAATCGAATGTGCCGAGCTGCGTTTGGGCTTCCTTTTTCATTTACGCCCGCACGCTAAACTCTTGTCTCATCGTCGGCCAATCGCGCACTCGCGCTTTGCTGGAACGCGGACGCACATTGAGGGCTTCGGAAAGGGCTCCTTTTTTCGCGCTTCAGGAACCATCTTCGCTCAAAAGCCGATCCAGCACCCTGCGGTAACGGACCGGCCCCGCGTCGATCGTCAGCAAAACCGGCTTTAGCGTCTCGCTGGCTTGATCGATACAGACCTGTTGCGCCTCGATCACCGGAACGTCCTGCTCGGCAAAGGCGAAGGTTCGCATCTCATAAATTTTGTCCCGGATCGCGACGTTTTGTTCATCGCTCGTCAGCACGTTCCAGCGGGCGGCCGTATAATGATAATGCGTGCTTCGCTCGGTCTCCGGCGTAAGCAGGTGGATCGCGAAATATCCGGTGCCCTCTTCCTTGGGCTCGCCGGGCTTGCTGGACCCGAATTCGAGGATCATGTTGCTTGGGGCATACCAG
>JAQGKJ010000089.1 GCA_028290165.1 Bradyrhizobium sp.
GAGAAGGTCGATCCCTACCTGCGGCCGATCTATGACGCGCTGTACGACCTGATGGATTCGCGGATCGTCGAGCGCGCGCTGCAGACCGGCGAAATCGAGATCGCGCCGCTCGCCTTCATGCGCGGCCGAACGCTGACCAACGCCGCGATCATTCTGGACGAGGCGCAAAACACCACCTCGATGCAGATGAAGATGTTCTTGACCCGGCTTGGCGAAAACAGCCGCATGATCATCACCGGCGATCCCTCCCAGGTCGACCTGCCGAACGGCCAGACCTCAGGGCTTGCCGAAGCCGCAAAACTGCTCGATGGCGTCGAGGGCATCGCGCAGGTGAAATTCACGGCCGAGGACGTGATCCGCCATGAACTGGTGGCACGGATCGTCGCCGCCTATGAGGGGTTGCCGCAGCGACCGGCGACCAGCAAGCCTTGATGCCAAAATTGATTGCCGAGCGCGCGCTGGGGGCGGGTTCCGGCCACAACAGAAATTCCGCAACGATGGCGCAACTTGCCCTTCCCATAACCGAGGTTCTCGTTGTCGCCGATGCCTGGCAGGCCGAACCCGACGTCGAAGCCGTCATCCAGCGCGCGGTGGCGGCCGCGGCCGAGATCGCCGATGCCGATATCGGCGAGGCCGAGCTCGCGGTGATGCTAACCGACGACGCCGGAATCCGCACGCTTAACCTGAACTGGCGCGGCATCGATAAGCCGACCAACGTGCTGTCGTTTCCAGCCCTGCCGCCGACCGGTGCTGTTGGACCCGACGATGCGCCGCGCATGCTCGGCGACATCGCGATCGCCTATGAAACGACGCGAAAAGAGGCCGATGACGAGCAAAAGCCGTTCGACCATCATTTAAGCCATCTGGCGGTCCATGGTTTCCTGCATCTGGTCGGCTACAATCACGAGACGGACGACGACGCCGAGACCATGGAAGCGCTGGAGGCGGAGATTCTGGCGCAGCTCGGCATTCCCAATCCGTATGCGGATTCCGATCCCCATGCGGGTCGGGAGCGGATGGACTGAGATGACGGACTCCGAACCGACCCACGACAATCCGCGCAACACGCGCAACCTGCCCGCTGTGGTGCCGCCGGGCGAGGTCATGCGTCCGGTTGCCGAGAGCTGGCTGAGCCGGGCGATCCGCACCCTGTTCGGATGGAAGCCGGGATCGGTCCGCGCCGATCTGCAGGTCGTGCTCGATGCCTCCACGCCGGACGACGTCGGATTTTCGGCGATCGAGCGCACCATGCTGCGCAATATTCTCTCCCTGCACGAGCGGCGCATCGCCGACGTCATGGTGCATCGCGCCGACATCGTCGCGGTCAAGCGCGACATCCCGCTCGGCGAATTGATGAGCCTGTTCGAAAGCGCAGCGCATTCGCGGCTGGTGGTCTACAACGAAACCCTCGACGATCCCGAAGGCATCGTTCACATCCGCGATCTGCTGGCATTCATGACGGCGAAGGCGCGGGTGTCGGATATCGGCAAGGCCAAGCGCAAGAAGGCGCCGCCCGCCGGGCTCGACCTGCGCGCGGTCGACCTCGCGCTGCCGCTCTCCGAGGCCAACATCATCCGCAAATTGCTGTTTGTGCCGCCGTCGATGCGGGCGATCGACTTGCTGGCGCAGATGCAGGCCGCGCGCATCCATCTCGCGCTGGTGGTCGACGAATATGGCGGCACCGATGGCCTGGTGTCGATCGAGGACATCGTCGAACAGATCGTCGGCGAGATCGATGACGAGCATGACAGCGACGAGCCGCCGGCGATCGTGCGGCAGCCGGATAATTCCTTCATCGCCGACGCGCGCGCCAGGCTCGACGACGTCCGTTCCGTGATCGGCGAGGATTTCGTCACCGGCGAAGCCGGCGAGGAAGTCGAGACGCTTGGCGGCTACCTCGTCACCCATGTCGGCCGCCTGCCGGTGCGCGGCGAAGTCATTTCCGGCCCCGGCAATTTCGAGATCGAAGTGCTCGACGCCGATCCCAGGCGGGTCAAGCGCCTGCGCATCGCCGCGCGCAAGGAGCGCCCGCCGGCACGCGCGCAGCGCGAGAGCCGCCGCCGCGAAGCGCCGCCCGAGGCGGGTCCCCCACAGGCCAACGACAATACGAGCCCGCCGCCCGGCGACGGAGCCGGCTAGCAGTGAAACCCACAGACAAACTCCGCGCTGCCGCTCTTGCGATCATTCTGTCATGGGGATGGAGGCGCGCGACAATCGCGCTGGTCGCGGGCGCGCTGTCGTCGCTGGCGATGGCGCCGTTCAATGCCTGGCCGGTGCTGTTCGTAACGTTTCCCGTCGCGGTCTGGCTGATCGACGGCTCTGCCGCCGGCCGGCTGCGCGGCGTGCCGGCGGCAGCGTTAGCCGGCTGGTGGTTCGGGCTCGGTTACTTCGTGCCGGGCCTGTACTGGATCGGCTACGCCTTCCTGGTCGATGCCTCGACCTTTGCCTGGCTGATGCCGTTCGCAGTGCTCGGCCTGCCCGCGTATCTCGCGCTCTTCACCGCGTTTGGATTTGCGCTGGCACGGCTGATCTGGACTCGCGACGCTTCGCGCGTGCTCGCGCTTGCCGCGAGCCTGACGATTGGTGAATGGCTGCGCGGTCATGTGCTCACGGGCTTTCCGTGGAATGCATTCGGCTACGCCCTGACCGAGCCCTTAGCGCTGGCGCAGACCGCATCCCTGATCGGCCTGTGGGGCCTGACATTTCTGAGCGTCGCGATCTTCGCAAGCCCTGCCGTATTGATCGATGGAAGGTCGCGCGGACGAAAACCCTGGATCGCGCCTGTCGTCGCCGTGTTGCTGCTCGTCGCCATGGGCATCTTCGGCGCCGTTCGCTTAAGTCTCAATCCCACCGCGACGGTTGCGAATGTAAAACTGCGGATCATGCAGCCGAACTTGCAGCAGGACGTCCGGTTCAATTATTCCGCCAAGCCGGAGGTGATGCAAAAATATCTGACGCTGTCCGACCGCGCCTCCGGGCCGCAATCCACCGGCGTGCGCGACGCCAGCATCCTGATCTGGCCGGAATCGGCGTTCCCGTTTTTCCTGACGCGCGAAGCCGATGCGATGGCGCAGATCGCCGATCTGTTGCCCAAGGGCACCGTCCTGATTACCGGCTCGGTGCGCGCGCCGGATCTGCCGCCCGGCGTGAGGATCACGCGCGCCTACAATTCGATCTACGTCATCGATCACGACGGCAGCGTGCTCTCGGTTTACGACAAGCTGCATCTGGTACCGTTCGGCGAATATCTGCCGTTCCAGGATTTGATGGAAAAACTCGGCTTCGAGCAGCTCACCAAGGTCCAGGGCGGATTCATTCCGGGCACGCGGCGCCGCACGCTTGCAATACCCAACGCGCCGCGCGCGCTACCCTTGATCTGTTACGAAGCGGTCTTTCCCGGCGACGTTGCGCCAGGCGACGACCGTCCCGGCTGGATCGTCAACCTGACCAATGACGGCTGGTTTGGAATCTCGACCGGTCCCTACCAGCATCTGCAGCAGGCGCGGCTGCGCGCTATCGAGGAAGGCTTGCCGGTGGTCCGTGCGGCAAACACCGGTATTTCCGCGGTGGTCGATCCGCTGGGGCGAATAGTCGCACGGCTCGGCCTCGGCGTCGAAGGCGTGCTGGATTCCAGCCTGCCATCGGCGATACCGCCAACGATCTATGCGCGCAGCGGCGACATTCCCGCCGCCATCATCGTCGCCGCCGCGTTGATCCTCACGATCCGCCGCCGCGCGGTGAAGTGAATTTCCTGACGCCTGCCTCCCTATGTTTGTTTTGGTTGCCGACAGAAATTTCGGCATGGGGAAATCCACGGTTGACAGACCGACGCTGCCATTCGCATTCTGGGCCGTTAGTCGAGAATAGACCCAGTCAGTTCATTGCTCAAATTGTCTGTATCCCTTCCGACGCCTCCGAGCAGGATCTGACGGTGTCGGCGCCTGAGGCATAATTTCGGCTTGCCTCATCTCTAAAGGCGCAGTCCCAAGGAGTGTTGGAGATGTCGACCAAAGCGCCCAACCCTGTTGACAAATATGTCGGCAGTCGCGTGCGCATGCGACGCATCATGCTGGGCATGAGCCAGGAAAAGCTCGGCGAAGCCTTGGGTCTCACATTCCAGCAGGTCCAGAAATACGAGAAGGGCACCAACCGGGTCGGCGCCAGCCGCATCCAGCAGATTTCCGAAATACTCCAGGTGCCGGTATCGTTTTTGTTCGAGGGAGGACCGAGCGGCATCACGAGCGCCGAAGGTTTCAGCGAAGGCACCTCGCCGGCTTACGTTTCCGATTTCCTGGCGACCTCCGAAGGCCTGGCGCTGACCCGGGCGTTCACGCGCATCACCGACGCCAAGCTCCGGCGCAGCATCGTCGACCTGGTCGAACAGATCGCCGCGCGCGAAGCACCTGACAGGCGCTGAGCTCGTTCGTCATTCCGGGGCGTTCGCGCTAGCGAGCGAACCCGGAATCCCGAGATGATCACGCACAGAGATTCCGGGTTCGCGCTAGCGCGCGCCCCGGAATGACGATAGTTGAAATCCCCTGAGGTCGATAACATGCTGACAACAACCAACCCCTTCGATTCCAAAACCATCCTCGACGGCATCCGCCGCTGGGTTGAAATCGAGACGCCGACGGAGGCGCCCGATCAGGTCAATCGACTGGCGACGCTGGTGGCCGACGGCTATAGCGATCTGCCTGCCACCATTGAACGGGTCGCCGGACGCTCCGGCTGCGGCGATCACCTCGTGGCGCGCTCGTCATGGGGCCAGGATGCGCCGGGGATTCTGGTGCTCAGCCATCTCGATACGGTGCATCCGCTTGGGTTCATCGAGCGCCTGCCGTTCAAGATCGAAGGCGACAGCGCGTTCGGTCCCGGCATCTATGACATGAAGGGCGGCGCCTATCTGGCCTATCATGCGTTTGCGCAACTTTGCGCGACGCCGGAGCGCCCGCCGCTCGGCGTCACCCAGCTCTTCGTCTCGGATGAAGAGATCGGCAGCCCGACCTCGCGCGCGCTGATCGAGGCCGAGGGAAGAAGAGCAAAATATGTGCTGGTGACCGAGCCCGCCCGCGACGGCGGGAAAATCGTCACCGGCCGCAAGGGCGTTGCGCGCTTCGAGATATTCGTACGCGGCGTCCCCGCGCATGCCGGCTCGCGGCCCGAAGATGGCCGCAGCGCGATCCGCGAACTCGCCAATATCATTCAAACGCTGGAAGCCATGAACGATCCAAAGCGCGGCGTGACCGTCAACGTCGGCGTGGTCAGGGGCGGCACGCGGCCCAATGTCATTGCGGAGGAGGCCTATGCCGAGGTCGATCTTCGCGTTCCGACGATTTCGGATGCCGACGAGTTCGTCGCCAAAATCCTCGATTTGAAATCGCGCACCGACGGCGTCAGCGTCAAGGTGACAGGCGATTTGAACCGCCCGCCTTATGAGAAGAGCAATGCGGGTGCCGCCCTCTACGAACACGCCAAGACGCTCGCCGCCGAAATCGGTTTTGAACTCGAGGATACCTCGACCGGCGGCGGCTCCGACGGCAATTTCACCGCACCGCACACCGCAACGCTCGACGGCCTCGGGGTCGACGGCAAGGGCGCGCACACCCATTACGAGCATATCTACATCTCCTCGATCGAGCCGCGGGCGCGGCTGTTGCATCGGCTGTATCAGACGCTGCGATGAGCATGATTGCCCGCGAGCCGGGAAATCGCGAAACAAATCGCGCGACAAATCGCGAGGCATCGTCGGACGAGGGCATTGCCGCCAACCCGCACGGCTCGTTCTTCGGCCGGCGCAAGGGCCACAAGCTCCGCTTGCATCAGGCCGATCTGATCGAACATCTGCTGCCGCGGCTTGCGCTCGACATCGGCACGCCGAGCCCGGCCGATCTCGCCGAACTGTTCGACAGGCCGGTCGATGAGGTCAGGCTCGAAATCGGATTCGGCGGCGGCGAGCATCTGATCGCGGAAGCCCGCGCCTTTCCTGATGGCGGCTTCATCGGCTGCGAGCCCTACGTCAACGGAATGGCAAAGATCCTGACCCAGATCGAAGCCCATAACCTCAGCAATATCCGCCTGTTCGCCGGCGATGCCACGGAATTGCTGGCATGGGCCCCGCCGCATTCGCTTCAGCGGATAGATCTGATCCATCCCGATCCGTGGCCGAAACGGCGCCACTGGAAGCGGCGCTTCGTGCGGGATTCTGTCGTGGCCGCCATGGCGCGCGTCCTCAAACAAGACGGCGAATTTCGCTTCGTCAGCGATATCGACGATTATTCAGCCTGGACGCTCAGGCATCTTCTGCGCTCGCCCGATTTCGTCTGGACCGCCGAACGCGCCGCCGACTGGCGCCTGCCCTGGGCCGATTACACCATGACGCGCTACGGCGCCAAGGCCGAGCGCGAAGGGCGTCAGGCGGCGTATTTGCGGTTTCGCAAGGTATAAAAATCAAGTAACGGCACGCATAATTTTTTCCGTCATGCCCGGCCTTGTGCCGGGCACCCGCGTCTTAAACGTCGTGCGGCACGAAAGACGTGGATGGCCGGGACGAGCCCGGCCATGACGGAGTGAAAGCTATTGCGTCGTCGCTTTGCTCTCGCGATGACGGCATTTCGTTCACGCCGATTGCTTGGTCTGCCAGAAACTCACCACCCGCTCGGCGGTCGAGGGCATCAGGCGCGCGTAATTCACCCGCGCGCTCTCGATATCGGCTGGAGACGGCACCCGGTGCGGGCCCAACCGGAGCAGGATCAGGGCGCGCACGGCGGCCCATTCCAGGCCGATGGTCTTGCCGACGATCAGGATCGGATCGTAGCGGTCGCCCGAGATCAGACGGTCCAGCGTTGCAATTTTCACCCCGGACATCGCGGAAAGCGCGGCGACCGATTCCTCGTATTTGTGGGTTTTCGCAAAGCCGAGCAGCGCGCCTTCATTCAGTTCACCGGCGCTGTGCAGCGCCAGAATCGCCCGCTGCGCCGGCGCGAAGTCGCGGCCGGTCTCGACCCGCTCCGCTACGCCGGAGATCTCGTTGATCGCGAGCTTGATCGCGGCCTGCCGATCGGGCTTGACCACCTCGAACAGGCGGCGGCGGACGATATCGATCGATCCTGCCAAAAGCTCCTTCAACTGGGGGCCCGAGAGATCGGCGCGCTGACCGACCGCGAGCGTTAGAACGCCATCCTGGCCGGCGCGCTTGATCAGCGCAGAATATCCGGCCGGCGAGAACAGCGCGCCCGCGTTGCCGGCGGCGCGCCTGACCACCTCGCGATCGCCGCGTCGCACGACGACGTCGGTAAGATCTGGAGAAAGCGCCGGTCGCTCCGACATCGCCAGGAGATGGCCCTGGCCCTTGAGCCGTGCGATCTCGATCAACGCGTCCTCATCGATCACGGACGAGCGGCGCAATAGCGGACCTGCGATCAAGATATCGTCCTCGCGCGCGAGTTGGCCGACGAGCGCGCGTGGCGCGTTGCCAAGCCGCGACAGCCGTTCGGCGAGATCGGCGCGTGCGGCGATTTCGGTGTGCGGAACGAGATCGATCAGCATGCCGTCGAACAGGTCGACGTGATCGGACCGCAAATTCGCGGCCCCCTGCAGGAACAGCTCGCTGATCCGGCGCGCCGCCTCGGCGCGGCGTTTGGGATCGCCGTTTTTGACGATCTCATCGAGCCCGGGGATCAGCGATGTGGCGATGGTCATGAAACACACTCAAACCCGGCAGATCGCGAGTTTTCGGCAATCTAGGTTGGCTTCGTGAAGGAAGGGTTAGGTTTGAAACCAGCTCTCCAAGGCCCGTAAAATCCCTGCTTTCGGGCCTCGCGGGCCTTGCCGGATCGCGGTAAAACCGCTATATCAGCCGCAACTTATAGTTCTCATACGATCGCGTATTGAGAGTGGGCCCCCCGGGACCCGCTCTTTTTTATTACCTGAGCGAGCCCGCGGGATGGCGGCCGGGCCCGGCTCGGATAACCCGGCCGGACCGGCCCAAGGGCCGGCCCCTAACCAACGCAAGCCAGACCGCCGAAAAAGGCAAATCTTGACACTGGACATGACCGATCCAACGACTGGTTCCGTGGATACCGATCTGCTTGCCGAACCGCGCCTGGTGGTCGAGCCGGGGGCAGCGGCGCGGGTGTCGGCGGTCGCCGGTCCCGTGTTGCAGGGAATGGGCTACCGGCTGGTACGGATCAAGATTTCAGGGGAATCCGGCTGCACCGTGCAGATCATGGCGGAGCGGCCCGACGGAACCATGCAGATCGAGGATTGCGAGGCGATCTCGCGGGCGCTGTCGCCGGTGCTCGACGTCGCCGACCCGATCGACCGCGCCTACAGATTGGAGATTTCCTCGCCCGGGATCGACCGGCCGCTGGTGCGCCGCTCCGATTTCGAGCGCTATGCCGGTCATCTCGTGAAAATCGAGATGGCGGTCGCCCATCAGGGCCGCAAGCGGTTCCGCGGCACGCTCGGAGGCGTCCAAGGCGACGCCGTGCGGCTACATCGCGATGACACACGCCCGGGCGAAGATGCCGATGTGGTGCTGGTGATGGAAGATATTGCGGAAGCGAGACTGGTCCTGACCGATGAGCTGATCGCGGAATCGATGCGGCGCGGCAAGGCCGCGGAGCGCGAGCTGCGCCAGAGTCTAGGGCTCGAACCGCCGCCCCCGCCGCATGCCCGGAAAAGCGACCCTGCGAAAAGCAACAAACCGAAGCCGAAATTGAAGCCTACCAAGAAGAACGCCCCGAAAAACACCAAGGAACACCGTCTCGCCGCCGAACGAGCCCGGCGCGGCGATACCGATCCCACGAGAGGAGACTAAAGCCATGGCAGCTGTCAGCGCCAACAAACTCGAACTGCTGCAGATCGCGGATGCGGTCGCGCGCGAAAAATCGATCGACCGCGGCATCGTCATCGCGGCGATGGAAGACGCCATCGCCAAGGCGGCGCGCGCCCGCTATGGCAGCGAGACCGACGTTCACGCCGAGATCGACGCCAAGAAAGGCGAATTGCGGCTGTCGCGCCATATGCTGGTGGTCGACCAGGTCGAGAATTCGTCGAACCAGATTTCGCTGGAGGACGCCCG
>JAQGKJ010000090.1 GCA_028290165.1 Bradyrhizobium sp.
CTTGATGCTGCCGCGTCCACCGCGTCCCGCCCCGCGTCCGTGACGATCGCGAGCCGCCCCTCTGGGGACGAGACGGGCGGATTTATAAAGTTGATTTGCCCGACGGGTTAAGCGGAATATTTTTCGAATCAGGGCTGGACAGCTGAGTTGCCCGACGCGTTTTTGATTTGCCCGACGGGCAGTTTGCGCGTGACGGCGCGTCGTGAGCCAAGTAATCTCAGTGGGAGCAAAGTGCCGAAGCCAGCGGCCATATTAGCAGATGTCCGGAGCGTCAATCGCGGGTTCTGCACCATAACGACGCCGGCGTAAGTGCACGCCAGCCATGTTCATGCAACGGGAATTGCGGCCCACCGCAACAGCTAACGACCTCGAACAATACGTAACGGGCAATTTCCAGGCTTCTGGGGGAACGTCCTCTGGCAACCGATCCAAGCTCGGTGAACGCAATTGCACCTAAACCTAAGGAACTCGACATGAGCAGTACTCAGGCGCGTAGCGAAATGAGCCGACTCAATGTGATCAGCGTTTTAGCCTTCAGCATGCTGTTGATCTTGCCTGCGACTGCTGGAGCGCAGCAGCTTCCACCCGTCGCCGAACAGATGGCCAAGACCTACGGTCTGGATTCGTTCGGGCAAATCGAGGCAATACGCTTCACCTGGAATGCGGAGTTGCCTGGTGCCAAACTTTCGAACAAGTGGGAATGGAAGCCAAAGTCCGACACGGTCTCTTACGAAGGAAAAGACAAGGAGGGCAAACTGATCCAGGTCACCTATCAGCGCTCGCAGCTCGCCAGCCAAAGTGATGCCATAAAGAACGAAATCGATCCGGCCTTCATGAACGATCAATATTGGTTGATCCTCCCATTGCACGTTGTATGGGACGGGGCGACTGTGACCACTGACGGTACGCAGAAATTGCCTCTAAGCGGTGCTTCCGCTGAACGGATCGTGATGAAATACTCTTCGGACGGTGGCTATGAGCCCGGTGATACCTGGGAACTATACGTTGGCGCCGATAAGCGGATCGAGGAAATCGTCTATCACCGCGGCGGAAGCAAGCCGCCCAAGCTCGTGGTGGCGACGTATGCTGACCATAAGAAGGCTGGCCCACTCCTCATTTCGACAGATCACCGCGGTACGTTCGACGGGAAGCCCTTGCGGGTTTGGCTTTCTGATCTCTCAGTGAAGACGACGGGATCGGAAGACTGGATCAACGCACAATGAACTTCGGTGGGCTTGGTTCGAGCGACTGATGGTGCGTTTCACGCGCGGCCGTGCGAGGCTCCTGATCCAAGTCGCTCGCCGGAGCGCGGCCCGTGCGGGAGACGCTGTCCTCTTGGGTGTTCCGGAAACATAGCCTGAGGCGCGGCCCGGCTTGCGCTTGTTCGGCTTACGGGTACGTTGTTTATCGATTCGATCTATTGAATTGAACTGTCTCGGAGCGCGCGGATGCCAAGAAATCCCTTTAGTGATGTATGGCAGTTCCTGACCGCGACTACGGAGGATTATCTCCGTCTGGGAAACTGGCGCTATCTAATACTTGTGCTGTTCTGGGCGCTGCTGCTCGCCAGCATTGCAGTGGCCTTCCGGAATTGGCAGGAGGATTCAGAGCAACGCACCGGCCGACATCTTGGAATCTGGCTGGTCCGGGTCCTGATCGGCTGCATGTGGTTCCAGGGCATGTTGTGGAAACTGCCGCTACCCGTGTCCGACGGTCTGCAATACTGGACCGAACAAGAATCGACCAACGCGGCTTTCGAGTTTCACCGCGCGTTCATGAAGGATGTCGTGTTGCCTCACATGAGGATCTTTGGGCCGATCGTCTTTCTTGCCGAGCTGACGTTCGCTGCATCGATGATCCTCGGGCTTGCGGTGCGATTGGTGGGCGTGCTGGCCATCGCTTATGCACTGCAACTCTGGCTCGGCCTCTATGGCAATCCGGCCGAGTGGCCGTGGACGTACATGTTCCTGGCCATGCTGATGTTCCTGTTTGTGCTCGAGGGCGCCGGCCGCAGTCTCGGCTTTGACGCCTGGTTGCGCCGCAATGTCCCTGCCGTGCGCGACGGGAAGGGCCTTATCGGCTGGTTCCTGCACATCGCGAGCTAGGACACGTCCCGTTTCTGGTAACCACGGTCTGTCGGAAGTTTCTGCCGTCGCAGCTCAATCGCGAGGCGAACAAACGTCGCCGAAATGGACCAGACCGCCTTGACGCCGGCGATGAGATTGCCGGAAACCTTCGATACGCCGCCGATCCGGCGCCGCTGCCCGACGGCGATCTCCCGCGCCGATAAACGGGCGGCCGCGACCCGCATCAGCATTTCCAGATTCCACCCATAGGTCTGCTCTTTCATGCCGAGATGTCTGAGTTCATCCCGCCGGATGGCGCGAAACGGCGACAGGTCGGTAAAGCTTGCGCCATAGACGAGGCGCAGGAGCAGCCCGCCGACATGCGCCGCGAGGAGTTGCTGTGGCGCCAAGCTGCCGGGCTCGCGCGAACCGCGGATGCGCGAGCCGAGGACGAAAACGGCTTGCCCGGCGACGATCGGCGATACCAGATCAGGAATGAATTCAGCAGGATCGCTGCCGTCGCCATCGAGGAAGACCACAATGTCGGAATCATCGCGTACAGCGGCGATGCCCGCCTGGATGGCACGACCGTAGCCGCGCTGCGGCTCAACAATCACGCGAGCTCCGGCGGCCTCAGCCCGCTCAGTAGTACGGTCCCGTGAGCCCCCGTCGACAACGACCACCTCGCTGACATTCTGCGCCAGCACCGCCGTCACGACCTGGCCAATCGCTGTTTCCTCGTCGAAACATGGAATGATCGCCGAGACGATGGGCGGACGGCGCAAGGGCCGCTTCTCACCCATCTCGTGGCTCACCGCGTTCACAGGCTCCAGCGCAAGCCGCAATTGGCGCAGCTCTTGGGCGGCTTGTCCGAAAGCAGCGCCGCACGAAAGTCCCGATAGGCGGGACCGTTCCAGATGTCGCGCAAGGACTGCTGCCCTGCATGGCCAAGCGTATAGTTGTCGTAGCCATGCTGCGAAAACGGCGCGATACAGCACGGCAACGCGCGGCCATTGGCCGTGAAATACATCAACGACCACGGGCGCCGGCAGGGCGACCACGGCGAACCGTCACCGCTGCCCTTCAGGCTTAACCCCGGCTCGGTCGCCGCGCCCGACGCACTGAAGGTCACGCCAAGGGAACGCGCCAGATCCTCGGCCTGTTTCAGGTAGGCCGCTTCTTCCTGCGTCAGGCGCTCGAACAGGGCCTGATCAGGCCGTGCCTTGCCAATGGCCGATTCATCGAAAAACACCAGCCGCTGCAGATAGACCTCCTTGACACCGATCTCCGCTGCAATTTTCACAAATGCCGGGAGTTCCTCAACAGTCTCTCTCAGGCCGGTCAGCCAAACAGAAACCTGCGGCCTGGTGTGTCCCTCTCGCTCCTGCAGCTCGCGAAACGCGCGCACGTTGCTGATGATGCGGCCGAAATAATCCCTGCCACGGATCGCCTTGAAGCTCTCGCGGCTTGACGCGTCGAGCGAAACTCGCAGCTCATCAAGCCCGGCGTCGATCAGCGCACGTCCATTGCGCTCACTCAAGACGGTGCCATTGGTGTTGAACAGGACGTAGACGCCGCGGTCCTTCAGGTATCCGACCATCCGGGGCAGGTTCGCGACCAGCATCGGCTCGCCGACGCCATGCAGAACCGCCCGCGCGAGATCGGGAACCTGGTCGACAATCGATGCGAACAGGTCCCAGCTCATATCTGCCGGCGGTTCGAGCTCCTCATAGGTGCGAGGACAGGTGGTGCACAGCAGATTGCAGCGGTTGGTCACTTCGAGATAAAGGCAGACCGGTGGACGCCGGGCGACCTCGGTGCGCTCGCCCGTGACCGACTCGTGATAGCGGCGCGGATCGAAAGGCTCGTGAGTACCTGGCACTTCGCCGGAAAGGCTCATTGCGATGACCCTGTGTCTGCGGTCCGCTGCACGCGGGTCCTCCAGGCCGTAAAGGCCCAAGCAAGCAAAAGACCTCCGAACAGAATTGATTTGGTCACCATTCTCGGAATGTAGAAATCCCAGTCGAGTTGTTCGGACAGCAAGAGTGCTCCGATCGAAACGACCCACGTTGGCGCTGAGCCACACAGGGCGGCAAACGGCGTGATGACGAGAAAATACCAGGGATAATTGGGCGACAACAACAGCAGAGCGACGAGTAACAGCATGTTGATGTCAGCAAGACTGGACGCCATGGTGCGATGAGAGCTGCGGGCCACGGAGAGCCCGCTGGACATGAGGACCAGCGCGGCGAGTACGACGTAAGCGACAACATCACCTTGATGCTCGCCAAACACAAGCCGCCAGATCGACAACAGCCAGAGATCGTTGCCGGCACTGATACCCTCTTCCGTCAGATAGCCTTTGGTCAGGAATCCGAGAACCCCCCAACCGACCGACAAATAGGGAAGATAACAGAGCGCGACGGTAGCGATCACGACGACCGGCATTTTAAGGTCCCACGGGCGCCAGATCGCAGCCAGCACCGGCGCAGCATATGGCTTGACCAGCGCCGAAAACGCGATCAGGACCGCTCCGCGGAGAGCATGGCCGGTCAGGGCAATCCACACGCCCAGCAGCATCAGCGCAACCATCAGCGCATCGACATGGCCGCTATTGGCAATCTCCCACAAGGGAAGCGGATGCCAGAGATAGGCGACCACGCGCGTCACCGGGCGGTTCATACGCCGCAGCAGGAGCATGATCAGTGTAACGGTGACGCACTCGCAACCCAGCAGTGCGAGACGCATCATGGTCACGCTTTCGCTGATCCGGGTGACTATGAGGAAGAAAAATTGCGCCACCGGAGGATAGATGGTGACGGCACTAGCGGCCCGGTTGATGCGGGGAAAGATCGTCCCGTCGCGAAGAAATGCCAGCGCCTCATCGGCCGGGACATAGCGGTAGGGATTGATGCCGGCCGCCTGAACCCTGCCGTCCCAGACATAGCGATAAATGTCACTGGACAGAAACGGATCGAACAGCAGCACATAGGCTCTCAGGATGATCCCAACTCCCAGAATGAGCCATAGCGTCCGATCAGACGGTTCGCGCTCGGCCACGCGAGTCGCTACAATCGTCAGCAGCCCCGCGGGGATGGTCAGAGCCATGAAGGCATTGTCACCGCCAGTCTCGAAGGCAAATGGGGTCACCAGAGTCAGAGCGACCAGGACAGCACCGATGCCGGCCAACAGATGCAGCGGAGGCACGTTGTTGGCGGCGCGCGCCAGTGGACCGAATTGACTAGCAATAGCGCCCGGCATTGCCTTCATGGGTTTATCTGCGGCCCGGTTTTGAGAAAGGCCCGGCTCGCCGGAGCAGATCCGCCAGCACGAAAGCGGGTCGAATGGCCGTCCAGTTCGTCCTGCAGCCAACGCAGCGCTTCAATGTCGTCGACATCGTACCATTCCGGAAGCAGCGTCGTGGCAAGGCCGATATCGGCAGCACGCTCGCACGTGCTGCGAGCTACGCTGTCCGTGCCCCACGCGATCCCAGTAAATAGCTGCTGATGCGGGCGTTTCAGGCCGATGAGGTAGTAGCCGCCGTCGCTTGCCGGCCCAAGCACCATCCGATCGCCGGGCTCGCGCAGGAGCTCAATAGCGGTTACCAGGAAGCGGGTCGGCAGGGTGGGGCTGTCACCGTTGACGAGCAGGACACAGTCATGCCCGGCAAGTAGCAGCGCGCGCGACGCGCCATCCAGCACGTAGCCAAGGTCGTCGCCAGCCTGCAGCAACAGGCCGAAGCCAGCCGGAAGCAATTGCCGCATCATCTGTTCGGCTTCTGCCGGAGCGTAGACGCCATAGCCTCGCCTGCCGAGCGCCTCCGGCACCTCCTCGATTGCCGCGGCGACATCGCGCAGAAAACAAGCGGACAACTCGGATGCGGCAACTCCGCCGATGGCCGCCGCAAGTCGCGTCTTTGAGCGGCCGGGAAGCGGCGCCTTGCACATGATCCCGATCGCCGCGACGCTCACGGCAGCAACCGGGGTCGCAGGCGATCAGCGGCGATCGCGACCAATTGCAGGGCGTCATGGCTGCCGTCCCCTTCCCCCTTCTCAAAGTCGCCGTCGATGCGTCCCATTTGATGTGTCACTGGGCAAAACACAGGACGGCCCTTTGTCGGACTCGCGCGAACGCGTAAAGCGCCGCGGCCTCCATTTCGACTGCCATCAGAGGCTGGCGGGGCGACCGAAGCTCGCGAACATTGTCATTCTTGGCAGCCCACACACCGAGATCGTGCAGCCATTCGTCGCGCATATCCATCCTGCGATGATACGCCCTCCGCAAGCTCTTTCAATGCCGCCCTGATCTCCAAATCAAGTTCGTTGAGATCATGCGCCCCCCGCGCGCCCCGCGACGGCTGCCGGCCGGCTCACGCCGGTGCGGTGTACCATCTCGAGGATCGGAAACTGGTCTGCTGAAAAGAGGACGATCCCGACGCGAACATGCTTGGCCGCTGGTCCATCGCAGCAGTCCTCACGATGGCCGAGACGCCTTATGCTGGGTGCCCGCTTTCCCGCATCGCGGATTCAGTTTGATGTTGCAGAAGAATCCGGAAAACCAGTCTGTGCGTGATCAGCAGCAGCGGCACAACGAAAGTCGGAATGAAGTAGGCGGCTCCCAACTGCCCCGCCAGGAGCCCGGCGTCGTTGGCCTGGTAGAAAGCGTTCAGGAGATCGGCCGAGCCCCAGAGATTGAAGATCCATGCGATGACAACGCCAGCCCTGAATGGCAGCGATAGCAGCGAAAGCAACGCGAGTGCCGCCGCGATGATGTCGCCATAGGCCGCGGAATGCGCGAAGGCAGACGGCAGATCGGGCGACACGACGCCTGGGACCAGGAATGCGAGCCCGAGGAAGCGGAAGCTGTGCAGGATGAGCAGAGGCCGCAACGCATCAATCCGTTGCCGGAGCCGCAGTTCCGGCCAGATGTATCGGCCGGTGACGATCCCCCACGCGATGAAGCTGAATGCGATGCTTGCAAAAAAGCAGAGTTGCGGCGACATGAGCGTTTCCTGGGTTACAATTCACTGCCCTTGGTACCACTAAGTACCGCGCTGCCGCAGGTATGGTACTATATGGTACCAATGTCAAGCGGGGGGATGATGGCTGCGGCATGCGCCGGGCTGCCCTCATGACAAGGCCGGCAAGGCAAAGAAATGGCCCCAGCGCGGGGAAGCTGGGGCCGAAGTCGATAGGGAGGAAACGTGTGCCGCATATCGGCACAATTCTCAGGTAGGCTCGCAAGCCGCCGATCCCCACTAAATTCGGTTTTAGAAAGCTGGCCTCTGGCCGCTGCCGGCCATCGCCCGGACTGCTGGTGTTTTGCACACTATCCCCATTAAGTAATTTTACTGAATGCAACGCACGGAACCGGGAACATAAAATTCGCTCGGCATCTGCCGAGCGGCCCGCAGGGTGCTGTTCCGGCGCTTGTCAGGGGTCCGGACCGCGGTACTCCGGACCCCCGCTTAGGAATATGCGTGCATCGCCTGCGGCCTGTCCGAGATTTTAGTCATCGCCCGCCACAATCCCCTGCCCTTCAACACATTCGCCAACCAGACCCGACCTTAGCCCCATGAGCCCGCCACCTGGCGCGTGCTGACGTTCAATCTATTAAAGACATTAGTGGTCGCTATGGACAGCAGGAGCGCCGCGAGCCCCTTCTCGTCGTAATGCCGCGCCGCCTCGTTCCAAACGTCGTCGGGAACCGGGTCCGCCCGATCGCTGAGGCGGGTGACGCACTCGGTGAGCGCCAGGGCGGCGCGCTCGGCGTCCGTGAAGCGCGGCGAGTCCCGCCAGGCGGCGACAGCAATGAGGCGGTCGTCGGTGTCGCCTCCTTGCTTGCCATGTTGGATGCCCGACTCGACGCAGGCGCTGCAACCGTTGATCTGGCTGGCCCGCAAATGGACGAGCCCGAGCGTGCGGGGCTCCACGCCGCCCTTCTGCGCGGCGGCCATAAGGCCCTGAATGGGCTGCATGGCCTCGGGGATGATCATCGCCGGATTTTTCATTCGCGCTTGCATATCGGTTCTCCGTTCAAACAGTCAGGCTGGCTTGAGAGCTTCAGTCTATCCGCGCCAAGACCTGCTCCATGTTTGCAAAGAACTTCTGCCACCCGTACCTGGCGCCCTGGTAGGCCTGCTGCTGATCCGGCCGGAAGCCCAACTGCTCCATGCGCAGGTGGGTCCCCGTGCTCGTAGGGGTGAGAGTCCAGGTGACGACACTCTCGAGACCATAGGCCGCCCACGTGTAAGACAGCGTTTTGTTCGGCTCGACTGCCAGGACCTGACAGTCGACAGCGCCCCAGTCCGCGCGAAGATTGAAAC
>JAQGKJ010000120.1 GCA_028290165.1 Bradyrhizobium sp.
CCCCTGTATCTGTGGCACTGGCCGCTCTTGGTATTTTTCGCCCTTATCAAGTTCGGTCCACTGACGCTGCCGGAGCGCGAACTCATTCTGCTGTTGAGCGCGGTGCTGGCGTGGCTCACTTATTGGCTGGTGGAATCGCCGTTTCGATTTGGCCGTCCGAGCCCGCTCAAGATTGCCGGCCTGTGCGCCGGCATGGTGCTGATGGCGTTGGCCGGCGGAATTGTCGTGCAGGGACGCGGTTTCGATTTCCGTCTGCCGCCCGAAATCCGCGCGATGGCCAATGTGCCCACCCAGGCGGCGCAGTGGCGGCTTCATCAATGCCTGCTCGATCTCAGCCAGGAGATGACGTTCGCCGAAACTTGCGTCGACCGCGATCGCCGGCCGCTGGTCTTGGTCTGGGGAGATTCGACTGCGGGCGCGCTGATTCCCGGCCTGCGCCAGGCGCAAGCGACGCGCGAGTTCGGCATCGCACAGTTTACCTCCAGTTCCTGTCCGCCGGCATTGAACGCGGACATCGCCGGTACCCCGAACTGCCGTGCGATCAACGACCAGATCTTGGCGATCGCCCGGAAAATCGATCCCGATATCGTGCTGCTGCAGGGCGCATCCGAAAGTCATCTCGATAACGTCGCCGAGACGGTTGCCGGGCTGAAGAAGCTGACAAAAGCCCGCGTCGTCGTGCTCGGCCCGGTGCCGACCTGGCGGCGCGGCCTGCCCAACGAAGTGCTGCGCTACTTCATGCTGCATCATCGCCTGATTCCCGCGCGGTCGGACGTCGCGGTGTTGTCGAATTGGCAGGACGGGTTGTTGCGCGCGAAACTCGTTCCTGTCGGTGCGGAATTCATTTCCGTGTGGGACACGCTATGCAACGCGGACGGCTGCCTGACCCGCATCGGCGATACGGCCGGCGATATCTCCGCCAGCGATCAGGTGCACCTGACCGAAAAAGGGTCGGTGTTTTTGGTGCAGGCGATCATCGATGAAGTACTAGGCGGGCCAACCCAGGCAGCCCCAAACGCATCGCAGTGATGCCGGCCCGGGCTTTCGCACCGGGCACGGCATTGTCGCATCAATACACGTGCATCGGCATCACCGCTCCGCCGGGAGCCACCATCAGACCCCAGGTGTCGTCAGCCGCGACTTCGATCGCATCGCCTTGAACCGGGCGGCCTGCGACTTTCAGCGAATATTGATATTTGCCGGGCGGCAAATCGAGCATCGGGCCCTTGGCCTGCGGTCCGCCGGCGCCGGGCGCCATCTTGATGGTCTGCTTGTTGATCGTCAGCTCAACCTGGCTGTCGCCGACATTGACGAACATCAGCCTGGCCTGACCGGGCTTCGGCATGATGTCGGACTTCGCCGCCGCCGCCGGAATCTTCTGCGCCAGATTGACCGTGGTTTCGCCGTTGGTGCGGCCGAGCATGAGTATGGCCGGGCCATCGGGAGAAGTGAATGCGAGCTGGACCTGATCCGGCTGTACCACCGCGCGTTCCGCGGCTTCCTTCCATCCGAGTTTGCCAAGTTCGCCGCGGTAGAAAGCCAGCACCGAAGCAAGGTCGGCGGTAACGCTGGCGTTAAGTTCCCTGCGGACCGCGGTTTGCGTTCCCGGCAGTTTTCCGGTGCCGATCGAGCTCATCGTATGCTGCTTCGGCACCGGCAGTGCGGAGTCGGGCTCAGCCTCGAGAGCCTCCACCACGGCCTTGTCGGTCGACGCAGCGGCCTGGTTGCTTGCAGCGGCTTGATTGCTGGCAGTGGCTTGGGCGCCGGGCGCACGCGGCTTGGCATTCGCCATCACCAGGCCCGATCCATCGGCGCTGACATTCACCTTGGGCCCCATTTGCATTGCGGTAAACGATAGCTCTTTTCCGCCCTTTGAAAATTCCATCACCACCATGTTGGATTTGTTGATCACCGAGGGCTGCTCCTTCCAGGCCAGCGGTTTCAAGACGCCGCGATAAAACGCCGCCAGCGCGCTCACGCTTGAAGCGGAGTCGAATTCGAGCTTGCCGTCGGGGCCATTGAACTGAACATTCTCGGCGTTCTCCGGCACGGGCACCGGCATCGTCTGGTCGGCGAGCGCGTGCAAGGGCGCATCCGAAAGGTTGGCGGCCTGCGCGGTCCTTCTTACTTCGTCCGCGGCCATCATCTGTCTCGCCGTCGCTTCGGCGTCTCTCATGAATTTCCCGTCGGCTTCCTTCTTCGCCTGGGCCCGCGCTGCCAGGGCAGCCTCTTTTACCTGCGTGACGAGGTTGACGGTCGTCAGGTCGTATTTGCGGCCGAGCTTGAGCGTGGCGTTTTGATCGGCGGAAGAGAAACCAAGCGTAACGTCGTTGTCGGTGAGGACGGCGCCGTTGGCCTCTTCCTTCCAGCCCCGCGCGGTGAGTTCGCGCCGATAGAACGCGAGCACCGCGGGGATTTCGGCAATGGTCGTGCCCTCGATCTTGCGGCGGACCGCATCCGTACTGCCGGTGCTTCCGAAGCCCGGGGTATATTTTGGCACCGGCAGGCCGATTTCTTCACCGGCCAGTTCGAGGTTTCGTGGCAGCGCGAAGGATGCGACCTTGATCTCGACGCTGGTCCTGCCGTCGGCGCGGCGCTGCAGCGCCAGCATGACCGGCGGTTGTTTGGGGCCGCCGTCTTTGGTGTCGCGACCGTAATAGGCCCGCACGCCGCTCTCGACCTTGTTGGGGACATCGGCGTTCGGCCAATGTGCCGCGATGTCCGCAGTCGACAGCCGCGACCAACCCGATCCGGCCAGCTGCTTTTGAAAGAAATCCAGGCTCGCCTCGACCGTCGCAGCGCTGATGCAGCCCAGATAGGGCCGGCGCGCGTCGTAGACGATATCGGTTGCGCCTTCGGGAAACGGCAAATCCACGTCCAGCCGATCGTTGCTGAAATCGATCGCCGAGCGGTCGGTTCGGTTGCCGTCCGTCATATAAAACAGCCGCAGCCCCTGTGCGCCCCTCTTGAACGTGCCAATTCGCGCGGAATCCTCAAGCGGCATGGCGTATGGCGTCCAGCCGTCAGCGGCCAACAGCTTGCGAATGGCGACAATGGTGTCCGTAAGCGTGCCGGGAACCTTGTAGGTCATTCGCCAGGTTTCGGTGCGAACCGGATCTTCGACCGCGCCTTCGAGGCGCGGCAGCGTGCGGACGTTGACCGAGCCGTCGGCGGCTTGGGAGGTGACCGGTGTCGCGGCGCTCACGGCGAAAATAACGGCGAGCAGCCATTTCCTTGCCGGGACCAGCGTCCCGGGCATCGTTGCAAACATCAGTAATCTCCGGGTTTTGCCGACGCCCGATTGCGGTCGCGCGGCAACGATGGCGGTGACGCCAGGACGTGGTTTCAGGAATCTAGTCGCGCCGTCGCAGCCTTTGGTTCAAACCTGCCGGTGCGGCGAACTCAGCCGCGGCGGGTAATCTGGCCGGAATCGACGTTGAAAATTTCGCCTGACGCGCCGAGGTCACTGAAGGCCACGGGATCGGCGCCGGTCATCCAGACCTGGGCGCTGAGCTTTGCCAGTTCATCGAACAAGGCCCTGCGCCGGTCCGGATCGAGATGTGCCACCACTTCGTCGAGCAGCAACAGCGGCGTGATGCCGGTCATGTCCGCGACCAGGGTCGCGTGCGCCAGCACCAGCCCGATCAGAAGCGCCTTTTGCTCGCCGGTGGAGGCATCGCGCGCCGGCATGTTTTTCGGGGCATAGATCACCTGCAAATCGGTGAGATGCGGACCGTCGAGGGTGCGGCCTGCCGCGGCATCGCGCGCCCGTCCGTCGCGCAAGATCTGCCGGTAACGATCCTCCACCGCGGTCGCGGGTTCGGTCATCAGCGCGTTTTCCATCCAGCCGTCGAGCATGATCTGGGCCGACGGAAACGGCGATGACGCGCCGCGGGCGCGCAGCATCGCGGCGAGCCTTGTTGCGGTCTGGCCGCGGGTCGCCGCCACCGCCACCGCCAGTTCCGCGGTTTCGCGCTCGATCGCGTCGCACCAATGGTCGTCGTAATTGCGCACCTCCAGCAGCCGGTTGCGCGAGCGCAACGAGCGGTCGAGCGCCGAGACGCGGCTTGAATGCTCGCTGTCGATCGCCAGCACCAGCCGGTCGAAGAACCGCCGCCGCTCCGAGGCCGCCCCCAAAAACAGCCCGTCCATCGCCGGCGTCAGCCATACCATGCGTAAGTGATCGCCGAAGGCGGTGGCCGAGTTCACCGGTTCGCGGTCGATCCGGCAGCGCCGGCTGCTAGAGGCCGCCTCGCTGCCGGGGGCGTCGATGCCGGTGCCGAGCGTTGCCAGCCCGAGCGCGCCTTCGACCTCGGCCGACACCGCCCACGAGCCGTCGCCCTGATTGTCGGCGACATCCTCCAGCGTGGCACGGCGCAGGCCGCGGCCCGGCGC
>JAQGKJ010000127.1 GCA_028290165.1 Bradyrhizobium sp.
GCGATTTCATTCCGCTCGCGGAAGAGAGCGGCTTGATCGTCGAAATGGGCGAATGGATCCTGCGCGAAGCGTGCCGGGAGGCAGCCTCATGGCCGCTGCCGCTGCAGATCGCGGTCAATCTGTCGCCGGCGCAGTTCATGCATGGCGACCTGGTCGGCCTCGTGCATTCGATCCTGCTCGAGACCGGCCTTGCGCCTGGCAGGCTCGAGCTCGAAATCACCGAGGGCGTGCTGATCGAAGATTTCGATCGCGGCTTGGCGCTGCTGCGGCGGCTGAAGGCGCTCGGCGTGCGGATCTCCATGGACGACTTCGGCTCAGGCTATTCCTCACTGAGCTATCTGCAGGCGTTTCCGTTCGACAAGATCAAGATCGACCGCGCTTTCGTCATCAATCTCGGACGCAATCCGCAATCGGCGGCGATCGTCCGGGCCGTGATCGGCCTTGGCCACGGCCTCGAGATGTCGATCGTCGCCGAGGGCGTGGAAACCCAGGAGCAGCTCAGCTTCCTCGCCGACGAGGGCTGTGACGCGGTGCAAGGCTATTTCATCGGCAAACCGCTGCCGATCGGGCAATACCCCGCACTGGTTGGCCGCAACAGCGGCAATGCGATGCGGCCCGCGCGCAAGACCGGCTAGAGGCTGATTCGGCTGAGCTGAATCGGTCTTCCGCGTTATCTTTCGTTTGAGCATGAATCTTTTCGGAAAACCGGTTTCTACTTTTCCGGATCATGCTCTAAGTCTTGCCGATGGCGGATTACGATCTTGCGATCATCGGCGGCGGCCTGAACGGGGTCAGCATGGCGCGCGACGCCGCAGGCCGCGGCCTGCGGGTGATCCTGCTGGAGCAGGGGGACCTCGGCGGCGCCGCTTCGTCCGCGACATCGCGAATGATCCATGGCGACCTCTCCGTGCTGGAGCGCAGGGCCTTCCTTCGCGTGCGCGCGGCGCTGGCCGAGCGCGACATCTGGCTGCGGATCGCGCCGCATCTGGTGCGCCCGATGCGGTTCGCGATCCCGGCCCATTCCGACGAGCGTCCGTCGTGGTTTTTGCGGGTGGGGCTGTTGCTCTACGACCGGTTGGCCTCGCGCAGCCGTCTGCCGGCGTCAGCCACCGTCGATGTCACCCACCATCCGATCGGCAACGCCCTGAAGCGGCCGTTCGGCACCGCGTTTGAATATTCCGATTGCGTGGTCGACGATTCGCGGCTGGTGATCGCCAATGCCGTCGATGCCGCGGAGCGGGGCGCCGACATCCGAACCGGCGCGCGCTGCGTTCGCGCCGACCGGCTCGACATCTGGCGGCTGGCGGTGATCGATCGCGGTTATCGCCAGGTAATCACGGCGAGGGCGCTGGCCAATACCACCGGCGCCTGGGCCGCCTCGGTCGCGGAAACCGTCTTGCGCGTGCCGCCGCTGAACGTCGGCACCAACCAGATGAGCCAGATCGTGGTCCGGCGCCTGTTCGACACCGACAATGTCTATGTTTTCCAGAACACCGACCGGCGGCTGATCTTCGCCACCCCCTATGAGCGCGATTTCACGCTGATCGGCACCGTGGCGCACGCGTTCAAGGGCGATCCGGCCATCGTCTCGATGGCGGCAGCCGACGTCGCCTATCTCTGCGACGCTGCCAACCGGTATTTTCGCGAGCGGGTGGACCCGGCTGATGTGATCCGGACGGTTTCCGGCGCCAACACGGTCGTCGGCGGCAGGCGCGCCGCGCGCGACGGCGCGATGACATTCAGTGCCAGGCGCGGCAAGGCGCCGCTGGTGACGATGTTCGGCGGCGATGTCACGACCTCGCGGCTGCGTGCGGAACGCGCCGTCTCAAGGCTCACGCCGTTCTATCCGATGTCGCCGCGCTGGACCGCGAACACGCCGCTGCCCGGCGGCGATTTTGACTGGGCGCGGTTCGAGGCCGAGGTCGACGCGGCGCGCGAGCGCTGGCCGTTCCTCACCGAGGCGCAAGCGCAACGTATGGTCGCGGCCTACGGCTCGCGCGTCGCAGCCGTCCTTGGCGACGTCAAGGAGCGGGCCGACCTCGGTCCGGCCTTCGGGCCGGAACTGACGGGTGCCGAGGTGCGCTATCTCATGACGAAGGAATGGGCGCGGTTTCCGGACGACATTCTGTGGCGCCGCTCAAAGCTCGGTCTGACCATGCCGCCCGCGGATCGCGACGCGCTGGCGGCGTTCATGGCGACGGTGGTGTCCTGACGCGGAAGTTCGTTAATCCATCACCGTGATCAGGCCCGCTTCGGGATTCACTTCTACTTCCGCGCCATTGGGAATGGCCGCAGTAATGTCTTCGTCAAATCCGGCCAGCATCGGTACATCTCCCAGTGCCGCACCTTGTGCGAGGATCGGATTCACGGAATTGAACACCAGCGCCAGCGGCACGATGCCGCGCGATTTCATCTCGTGCAGCATCCAGGCCGTGGCGACGCCGCCCTTGGCGGTATCCAGCACCAATATCTTGCCGACATAGGATTGGCCGACCAACTTGTGCGAAGGACGACAGAAGGTGCCATTGATACGGTCCAGGTCATAACGGGCCGAGAAGCCGTCGTTGGCGACCAGCGCGGGCCCGCGTACGATGCTTCCCATGGCATGTCGCGCGCGAAAGATCTTGCTGTTCATGTTCGTGCCAATTTTCCACTGACGGCTGCGTCCACGCAAGCCTCCATCGAGGCCAGCATCGGCCGGTAGCCGTAGCCTCCCAGGATATTAACGAGCTTGGCGCTGTTGGTGGCCAGACGCTTCCAACCCCTCGCTTCCGAAATCTCGCGCGCATAGGACTGATAGAAACACATGCCGGACAGGACGTTGCCGCCGGCAGCTTCTATTCGCTCCGTGTAGCCCATGCGGTCGGCATCCGGTTTCACCTGCGGGCTGGTGACGGCGAGCAGCGGCAACGTAAAGCGCCGCCCGTCGCACAATGCGGCCAGATCGGACAATTCGTAGAGGCTGAGTTGCGGCGCCGAGAACACAACGACGTCCACCACGTCGTCGGTATGATAGGATCGTTGCAACTCGTCGACATCGGCCCGGGTCACGCGAAGGCTCGGCAAGCCGGGAGCCGCTACGTCGTTCAGGCGGCTGGCTTCGGGCGTCAGCCCCGCCAGATGAAACAAGGCAATCGAGCCGAAGCTCGCCATTGAAGCCCCGAAATGCTTGAGCTGGTCCGACTTCGGCGCCCCCTCGATACCCTCGATGACGGGCACAGCCCAGTAGTTGCCGGCGATACGCCCGATCACCCCGCCAAGCGCTCCCCATCCATTCAGGGAACTGGGCGTGAAGTCCACCTGAATGCGCAGGGTGGCTTGCCGCTTTTCCGGAAGATGAAAGCCGTAACGGGGCGTTCGTCCGGTAAGGCCGGCGGCAAGCGCCGAGGGACCGCCTTCGAAGTTGGACCGCGCGCCGCATACCGAGTTTGAATAGATGACGACGCCGGTGTCGCCGAAAGCGACATGCTCGTTGCGTGTCGGCGCCTGAATAGTCTGATAGTTGATGCAGGTGTTCGTCATCGCGACGCCGAGCGCCTCGAATGCCGAGATGGCGCGCCGCTCGAGATCGAGCATCGCCGAAGTCTGCCCCAGCAGGTCGGCCTTGGCGAAGTCGGTGCCGCGCGGATCGGTGATGGTCGGAATACGCACGCGCGGCTGCCCGCCCGTGGCCGCGGCAAGGCTCTCCAGCCACCGGACGCCGGCTGCGCCAAGACTCTCGGTATCGGCCATCAGATGGGCCTGCGTTACCGGAACCAGATCTTCGGCGCCGAAGAATTCGCCGACTTTTACCTGGTGTTGCAGGGCCTGCTGCGGAACCGGACCGGCCTTGCCGGCAAGGATGTCGTGCTCTTCATCGTTGAGCTTCATCGCGATCAATTAATCCTTACACCGCCGTCACGCACCGCCTTGGCCCATTTCGCCAGTTCGTTGTGTTGAAATTTGGAAAAAGCGTCGCGACTGAGTGCCGTGGGTATCACACCCAATGGCTCCAGTTGCCGGCGGAACGCCTCGCTGTTGGCGATCTCTTCGACTTCACGGGCCAGTGAGGCGGCCATCGTGTCCGGCAATCCGGCCGGCGCAAACACTCCCCACCACGCGGTGGTCTCAAAACCATTGTAGCCAGACTCGGCGATGGTGCGGATATCAGGCTGCACGGATGAACGCGCCTTGCTCGAGATCGCGAGCGCGCGCAGCTTGCCC
>JAQGKJ010000135.1 GCA_028290165.1 Bradyrhizobium sp.
TCCAATTGAGCCCACAGAAACGCTGCTATCAACTCGCTCGGCAAATACGATGACCCAACCTCCTGCCAAGTATATTTATCGACCTCGCCACGGAAAAACCGGCCGCGGTCTGTCCCTTTTTCGCGAATAATCTCTGCTCGCTGAGCCAGACCCGGATCGCGAATAAGTAAGCAACCTCCTTCACCCGCGATGATGTTTTTTGAATCGTGAAAGCTGAAGGCTCCGAGGTCTCCAAGCGCACCGAGCGCACGCCCTTTGTAGCTCGCGAGAACACCCTGGGCGGCATCCTCCACAACCTTGAGATCATGCCGTTTCGCGATCTCCAGAATGGTATCCATTTCGCAGGAGACGCCTGCATAATGGACAGGAACAATCGCTCGCGTGCGCGCTGTGATCGCACCTTCAATCAGGCGCTCGTCCAAATTAAGGGTGTCCGGGCGTATATCCACGAATACCGGAACGCCTCCACGCAAGACAAATGCGCTCGCTGATGAAACAAACGTGTAAGACGGCACTATAACTTCGTCGCCCGCTTTAATATCGAGCAACATTGCGGCCATATCCAGGGCCGACGTGCATGAATGCGTCAACAATGCTGTGTTGCAGCCGGTTTGCTTCTCAATCCAGGCGTGGCAACGCTTGGTGAAACTCCCGTCGCCTGATAGATGGTTGCTTCGTTGAGCCTCAGCCAAATAAACAAGTTCGTTACCGGTCGCGAATGGCTTATTGAACGGAATAGTTTCATGCATTTCGTGGGCGCTCATGGACTGCTCGCGGCGAACTGTTCTTGGCTCTCATCCGATCGGCAAATACCGACGCACCCATCCAATTAGACACCGATCCAGAGATCCACGAATAATTCGCAAACGGGATTGATCGGTCTTACTACAGAAATTCAGAAATCTCCAATTGCCGGGCCGCTGTGCACGCGGTGGGCGCAAAATCGAGCGTGCATGGATCAATGGAACGCCAAACATTCCGACAGGAAATCCGTTCTCAAACATCGCTCGTTTCAAGCCAAAACAATCAGATGATTTCGATTTCAGGAAACGGGAATATCATTTTCCCGCCGCCGTCCAAGAAAGCCTGCTCGCGCTTGAGAATTCCTTCCTTGAAGTGCCAGGGAAGCACCAGGAAATAATCCGGCTTCATGGCACGGGCCTCGGCTTCCGAGATGATCGGGATGTTGCTGCCGGGAGTGAAGGCGCCGAATTTGTCCGGATTGACCTCGGCGATCGCGCAGACTTCCTTGTCGGTTATCCCGCAAAACTGCAGTACCACGTTGCCTTTGGTCGAAGCGCCATATCCGACGACGCGCTTGCCGTCTGAAACCAGCGTCTGCAGCAGCCTCCGCAAGTCCTCGCGGTGACGATAGACGCGATCTTCAAATTCGCGGTAGGGCCGCGGCGTATGCAGCCCCATTCGCTCTTCCTGTTCCAGCAGCCAATCGACGACGGTCGGATTTGCCTTCACCGGACTTTTTGTTTTTGCGGCGCTGACGGCAAAACTTCCGCCATTGACCGAGTTCATCTGCACATCTATGATTTTCAATTCCGCCGCATCGAGGATTTTCTTGACGACCGACAACGAATAGAATTCGAGATGCTCGTGGCAGATCGTATCGTAAGACGACATCCGAAGCATCGAGGGCATGTAGCTCTGTTCAAAATGCCAGATGCCGTCGGGGGCAAGAATGCTCTCGACCTCGCGGGCGAATGCGATGGGGTCTTCAAGATCATAGAACATCGCAATCGAGGTCACGATCGTGGCGGGGGCTTGCGAGACCGCCCTGAACCCCTTGGCGGAAAAAAAATCCGTCACCAATTTCACATCGTCGGGATAGTGACTGATGAATTTCTGCCCGGTCGGATCGATGCCGATGCGGGTCAGGCCGGCGATGGAATAGGCCTTCAGCGAGGTACAATCGTTGGATCCGATATCGAGCACGGTGTCGCCGGCTTTGAGATCGGCGCGGCGTGACAATTGTCCGATCTTCCGGGTCAGATGATCGACCATCGACTGGTTCAGCCCGGAGCGGTAACCGTAGTTTTCGCCGTAGAGTTCCTGCGCCTCGTAGGAGTGGGCGAGCTGCAGGAGCCCGGAATCCGGACACCAGACCAATTCGAGCGGGCCGGAGGTGATCGGCTCGTCACGGGATTTTGGAAAAACGCCGGTGAGCTGCTGATGGCCGAGATCGAGGACCGATACCAGATTCTGGCTGCCGCTGATCCTGCAACGATCGATCCGTCGATAACCCGGCTCTCCCGAATTCATTTGTCAGTACCGTCCTCGAGAGTGATGCGGCAGGGCCGGACAGAACTGACAGCGTACCCCGATGAGCCCGCGACCAGCCTGCCGAAACCGCCTTTTACAAAGCTTTCCCGAGCTTAACCACGGGAATAGTGACGCGCGTGGTCCAGTTTGTAAGATACTGAATTAACTACTTAAATCGTCCTGACCCGGCGAGAGGCGGTCGGCCCCTGCATAGTCCTTGCATTCACCTTCCAGCTACGCTTTGGATATCGGCCGACGAGCGCCCGCGTGAGGGGCGCGGCTGGAGGCCACCCTCATACCGTCTCGACCCGTCCCAACGTCCGATGATTTCAGGCTCCCATTCATGACCCGGAAGGCAATTGTGGTCGGTAGCGCCGGTCAGGACGGGCAGTTGTTGTGCTCGCAGCTTTCCCGACGCGGCTATGATGTGGTGGGCAGTGTTCGGGCCGCTCCTGCAGGCGGCAGCTCCGAGGTCAGACAGGTAGCGATCGATATTAGCTCGCAGGCCGCGGTCGCCGCGCTGGTGGCCGATGTCGTTCCCGACGAGATCTATTTTCTGGCAGCCTTTCATCAATCGGCGACGGACGACCCCGGCGATTTCTCCGAACTCATCCGCAAAAGCCTCGACGTCAACACGATTTCCCTGGTTAATTTCCTCGACGCTATTCGCGGACATTCAGCCGCGACCCGCCTGTTCTACGCGGCGTCGTCGCATATCTTCGGACTTCCGCAATCGACGGTGCAGGACGAACAGACGCCGATCAATCCGGTCAGCGCTTATGGTATTTCGAAGGCGGCAGGGCTGTTTGCCTGCCGCCATTATCGGGCGTCCTACGGAACATTTGCATCGGTCGGAATTCTCTACAATCACGAGTCGGAATTGAGGGCGGCCAAATTCATATCGCGCAAGATTGCCCGTGGCGCGGCTGCGATCAAGCTTGGCGAGGCAAAAACACTGACGCTGGGCAATCTGGACGCCGTCGTCGACTGGGGATACGCGCCGG
>JAQGKJ010000157.1 GCA_028290165.1 Bradyrhizobium sp.
GCGCTCGGGCTCTTTTCTGCGCCAACTCTCGCGACCGAAGCCGGCGCGCAAGCGCGCGACGCCATCACCGTGCAAGGCAATCGCCGCATCGACACCGAGACGGTGCGTTCGTATTTCCATGCGGCGCCGGACGGGCGGTTCGACGACGCCGCCCGCGATGCGGCGCTCAAGGCGCTGCTGGCAACCGGTCTGTTCGACAAGGTTACGATCGACCGCGTCGGCGAACGGCTGGTTGTGCGTCTGTCCGAGGCCCCGGTGCTCGACCGCGTCGCGTTCGAGGGCAACAAGAAAGTAAAAGACAAAGACCTTGCGGCCGTCATCGAGTCCAAGCCGCGCGGCACATTGCAGCGCGCCGTGGTGCAAGCCGACGTCGGCCGCATCATGGAAGCCTATCGGCATGCCGGGCGCGACGATATCGGCGTCGTGCCGCAGATCATCGATCGCGGTAACGACCGGTTCGATCTCGTCTATGTGGTGACGGAGGGGGCGAAGACGACGGTGCGCCAGATCAACTTTGAAGGTAACCGGGTTTTCGGCAAACGGCAGCTTGCCGCCGTGATCAAGACTTCCGCCACCAACATGCTGAGCTTTCTGACCGGCGGCGATGACTACGATCCCGACCGGATTGCAGCGGATCGTGAGCAGCTGCGGCTATACTACCGCAGCAAGGGCTATGCCGACGCCAGCGTAACTTCGGCCAAGGCCGAATATGACTCCGCTCTCCACGGGTTCACGCTGACGTTTTTGATCGATGAAGGCGAGCTCTATCATTTCGGCGAGATCAGTATCGTTGGCAATGTGCCGGGACTGGATACCGAAAAGCTTCGGCCTCTGCTCGTGGCGCGCTCGGGCGCGGTGTTCAACGGCAACGCACTGGACAAGACGGACGAAATTCTCGCGATCGAGCTGTCAAAACTCGGTTTTCCGTTTGCACAAGCGGTCCCCACCACAACCCGCGACGCCACGGCAAAACGCATCGACGTCGCCTTTACGATCAATCAGGGGCCGCGGACCTATGTCGAGCGCATCGATATCCACGGCAACACCCGTACCCGCGGCTATGTGATCCGGCGCGAATTCGACATTGCCGAGGGCGATGCCTACAACAAGGCCCTGATCGACCGCGCCGAACGGCGGCTCAAGAACCTGAACTATTTCAAGACCGTCAAGATTACGCGCCAGCCCGGCTCTGCGCCGGACCGCGTCGTGCTCGATGTCGAGGTGGCGGAGCAGTCGACCGGCGAGTTTACGATTTCCGGAGGTTACTCGACCACCGATGGCTTGCTCGCCGAGGTCAAGGTGGGCGACCGGAATTTCCTGGGGGGTGGCCAAGCGGTCAGCGCGTCGGTGACCTACGGCCAATACGCGCGCGGGATCGACCTGTCGGTATCCGAGCCGTACTTCCTCGGCACCCGCGTCTCGGCGGGCATCGAGCTCTACGGCAGACAGAATATATCGAGCCCCTATCAATCCTACGGCAGCGACATCTATGGCGCGACCCTGCAGGTGGGCACCCCGCTGACCGAGCAGCTTGGCGTGCAGTACCGCTACTCCATCTATAACCAGAACATCACGCTGGACCCGGCAACGTTAACTGCACTGCCGTCGCTGCCGATCCAGCAGGCAGCGCTCGCCGGACCCCAATGGGTCTCCTCCATTGGCGACACCGTCACCTACAGCACGCTGGACAACAACAAAACCCCGACCAGCGGATTCAATTCTCAACTCAAGCAGGATCTCGCCGGCCTCGGCGGCGACGTGAAGTTCATGCGCACCACCGAGGACATGCGCTATTATCAGCCGATCAACGATGACGTGGTCAGCCTGGTGCGCGCGCAAGGCGGCTACATCACCGGTTGGGGCGGCCAACAGGTGCCGCTGATCAACAGCTTCTTCGGCGGCCCGACGATGGTGCGGGGATTTGCGCCCTACGGCTTCGGTCCGCGCGACCTCACGCCCGGCACGACGATGGATAATGTCGGCGGCACCATGTACTGGGCAAGCACCCTGGAATTGCAGAGCGCGATCCCCGGCGTACCCCAGGAATATGGGCTCAGGGCATCGGCCTTCGTCGACGCCGGCAGCGTTTTTAATTACGGCGGGCCGACAATATTTCCGGGCTCCGCGCAATCGCTGCAGGTCGCCAATTCCAACACCATCCGCTCTTCGGTTGGAGTGGGCCTGACCTGGGCCTCGCCGTTCGGCGCGCTGACCGTCAACTACGCCGTGCCGCTGACGAAGGCGGCCTACGACGTGGTGCAGCCGTTGAACTTCACTGCCGGAGGGTTTTGACGGACTGGCAGCTACCTTTTTGGCATTGCGCCCGTGAGCGCACCGCTACTGTTTCTTCAGTGTATACACATAGTCATTGAGGCCGATTTCCGCGGTCGTGGCGTCGACGAAATGAAAGTCGATCTCGCAGCCGGTCTCCAGCGTCTTGATACGGTTGCCAATAAAGCCGAGCGAGGATGCGATCTTGTTTTTGTCGACAGACTTGTTATTCGATTGCATCTCCTCGAAGGCGCCCTGGATGATCATTTCGGCGGTGAAATCGGTTTCCTTACGCGGCCCGGCGATCGCATTGGCCTTGAAGACGATGGTCTTGTCGAGCAGGCGCGCCTGCTCCGCGCTATCCGGCTTTCGCTTCGGATCGGCCCACGGCGCGACCACCGCGGCGGAGATCTTCCAGGTCCCGATGTAGAATGAATCGGCGGCTTTAGCGGAGGTAACGATCGTTGGCCCGGCAATACAGGCGACAAAGCAAGCAACGAACGCGAATTTCATATTGGTCCCCAAAGGCTACGCCACTATGACGGCGCCACAGCCAAAGAGGTTCATCCGCTATTGCGAGGACCAAAGCGACGAGCCAATCCAGTGATCGCATCCCAACCTCTGGATTGTTTCGCGAAGTGCCCCAGCACCTTGAACCCCGGTTCCGCCGGGCGCGACTAACGTGTGAACCGGGCCACGCTGTTTCACGGGCGCCAGTGGCTGAACATCAGGATCTTGCGCGACATCAGGCATAAAGGACATGCATGTTTTCTCGACGCAACAAGCTCAAATGCGGTGCTTCGGCGGTAGTCATCCTTGCCGGCCTCAAGCCGCGTGGGCGCAGGAGAACAAGACGGACTTGTTCAAGGTCGTTACCGCCAAGGATGAAATCATCATTGGGCTCTCCACCGAGGAGCTCAAGGCGCTCGGCGGGTCGGATGCCAGTGCGGTTGCCCATGCGCTGGCGCAGAAGGGCGACCTGACAGTGTGGCAATACAACGTGCATCGCGGCCAAAACGGCGAATTGCAGCAGGCGCCGACCGCGAAGATCGGCCTGCTCGCGAACTCATCGCTGCGCGTCGAGCCCTACACCACGCCATACGCGGTTGTGCCGCATCAATGAATTTCGCCGCCGCGGCGGCGCCAGTCCGGCCGAAGCAAAACGCCCCTCGAAATATTCTGCACACATTCAAGGAAACCAGATGCTGGATGCCCACCAATTGCTATGGACACAAATCGCCGCCGGCGTTTGCCTGCTGATTTTCGGCGGAATGCTATTCAACCTGCGGCGCATGCGAAGCCAGATGCAGGCGGCCAAAAACTGGGACAAGGTCGAAGGTGTCATCACGGTTTCCGAGGTGGATCAGCCTTCAGCGCATGTATCCGATGATTTGAACGACGCCACGCCGATCGTACGCTATAACTATCGCGCCGGCGGTCAGGATCTTGAGAGCGACCGGATCGCGATCGGCGGTCAGCCGCTCACGACACGCGTGCTCGCCGGCAAGCTGGTCGCAAGATATCCGGTCGGCGCCCGCATCGATGTCCATGTCGACCCAAACGATCCCAAGAACGCGCTGCTGGAGCCGGCCCAGAACTCCAATCTTGTAGCCCTACTCGCTCTGACGATCGTGTTCGGTTTTATCGCCGCCATTTTGGTCGCGCATTCTATCGCCGGCCACGTGCTCTATACCGGCAATGGCACTCCACTGTTTGTCTTCCCACTGCCGATCCTTGCCCTGCTCGGTGCTGTCGTTAGCGTCTTCGCATTCGTCCACGGACGACGGCTCGCCAGCGCGAGCACGCGATGGCCGACCGCTGCTGGCATCATCACGACCTCAGGCGTGATCGAGGAGGCCATCGAGGATACAAGCAACGACGACAAATCGTTCATCCGGAAGATCTATCGCTATCAGGTCGATCTCCGCTACGCCTACCAGGTGGGCAAGCACGACTTTGTCGGCACCACCGCCAATTGGGGATGGACAGCTATTTACGGTCTTCGTGAACTCGCGGAAAAAGCGGCGGCCCAGTATAGCCAGGGACAGCCCGTCACCGTCTATTATGACCCGGAGCAGCCGGGCAATGCCGTACTGGAGCCGGACAACCGGAAAGGCTCGCTGGCGCCGCTGATCTTCGGTGCGATTTCCGCCATCGTCGGCGCGGTCATGCTCGCGTTCTTCGTCAAGGTCGGTTTCGGCAACTAGCTGCCGGGCTCTCGGCGGCGCGGGATAAGTAGCGCAGCTGCGATCTACCGCAGCTCGCCCTACTCTGCGGAATCTCGGTTCGATTCAAAATGGGGGTACATGGCGGGTCGAAGGAGGGTCTGGAAGACCGTCAAGGGCGAAACAGTCACCGCCGCCGGCAAGGCCGTCGTTTCCGGCGTGAGTTGCTCGATCCAGGAAGGAAACGTGTTCGCAAATTGATGGGTGTCGAGATGCGCTGAGAAGCAATCTTGGTACCTGAAGCCAAAGGCCCGCCCTGACCGGTTGCGGGCGACGGCTGGCCTTGGTATATTTCGGGTATTCGGCTATTGGGGGCCCTCTAGTGCGGTCCGCGCTTGCTATTTTTTTAGGATTTTTATTCTGCATTTCCGCCAGCCCGGCGACCGCGGAAAAGCGCGTCGCCCTCGTCATCGGCATGTCCCGATATCAGCAGGTTCCGCAGCTTGCCAATCCGGCGCGCGACGCCGATGCCATGTCCGCGCTGTTCAAGAAGGCCGGCTTCGACGTGGTCGACAGCGAGCGCGACCTCGGCATCTCCGACCTGCGCCGCGTCGTCCGCGAATTCTCGGAGACTTCGCGGGATGCTGACATCTCGGTGGTTTATTATGCGGGTCACGGCATCGAGGTCGACGGTACGAATTATCTGGTACCGGCGGACGCCAAATTATTGAGCGATTTCGACGTCGAGGATGAAACCGTTTCGCTCGATCGCGTGCTCAAGGCGCTTGATCCCGTCAGGCGGCTCAAGCTGGTCATCCTGGACGCCTGCCGCGATAACCCGTTCGCGAAATCGATGAAGCGAAGCGTCGCCAGCCGCTCGATCGGGCGCGGGCTCGCGAAAATCGAGCCTGCAATGTCGGACACGCTGATCGCTTTCGCCGCCAAAGCCGGCGCGGTGGCGAGCGATGGCGACGGACAAAACAGTCCGTTCGCAACCGCTCTCGTCAAGTACATTGCCGAACCCGGGCTGGATCTCCGCCTTGCCTTTGGCCGCGTTCGCGATGAAGTGCTGAAAACCACGGGCTATCGCCAGGAGCCTTTCGTTTACGGATCGCTCGGCGGTGAAACGATGGCGCTGGTTCCGCAGATTGCGAAAGCCGCCGCTCCGGCAGCTGACCCGCGTATCGACTACGAGCTCGCGGCTCAGGTCGGTACCAAGGAAGCATGGGACTCGTTTCTGGCAAACCACAGCACCGGCTTCTTTGCGGATCTCGCACGCGCGCAGAACGAAAAACTTTCCGCTGCGCAACAGACACGGACAAAGGCTGACGATGCGCGACGTGACGCCGAGGAGCAGGCCGCCCGCAAAACAGCAGAACTTCGCAAGCAAGTTGAAGAACAAGGCACGCTTCAGACGGCCGAAGCAAAGCAGAAGCTCCCCGAGCAAGCCAAGAGGGACCTTGAGGAAGCGCGGCGTCAGGTTGCCGAACAGGCCAAGAAGGAATTGGACGAAGCCAGGCATCAGGTCGAGCTTGCGCAGCAGCAGGCGGAAGCCGCGCGACAACAGGTCGAGGAAGCCAAGCGACAGGCAGTCGCGGACGCGCAGCTTCAGGTCGAGCAAGCCAAGCGCGCCGCCAAGGCGGACGCCGAGAAGCTCGCGTCTCTGACCCCTGCCCAGTCGATCCCGCAAAACGCGTCGCCGCCGCCGTCTTCGCAAATAGACCCCGCTGATATCACGCGATTGCTGCAAGCTCACCTGAAACGCGTGGGCTGCAATCCGGGGACGGCCGACGGCAATTGGGACGACGGCTCCCAAAAGGCGCTCGAACTCTTCAACAAGAACGCCCAGACCAAATTCGACGTCAAGCTGGCCAGTCTGGATGCGCTGGACGCCGTCCGCAGCAAACCCGATCGCGTCTGCCCGCTGGTTTGCGCAAAGGGACAGCGTGCCGACGGCGATCGCTGCGTTCAGATCGGTTGCGCAAGCGCCTTCTTCCTGAACTCCAGCGGATCATGCGAGAAGAGGCCGGAGCCCGCGCCGAGAGCGCGCACCGCCCACGAGTCGGCGCCGCAACGCCGATCCGGTTCAGGCGGCGGAAAATGCTTCTCCTTCAGCGGAAAGACTTACTGCGAATAGGCGATCCGCCGCACGCGCGAAAAGTACGCGATACGATTTACCAGGAAACGCCGTACTTCGCGGCGATCCTTCGGGCTTTTGCTTCGTCGGTTTCACGCCGCTTCGCCTGGCGTTTTTTCGACGGCTTGGCGGGCTGAGCGGTCAGCTGGGTTGTGTCGGGAGCTGCGGCTTGAGGCGTGGGTGCCGCGGGTGCGGCTTGGGTCGCGGGAGCCGTCGTCGCCTGAGCGACCTGGAAGCTTGTCAAACCTTGGGCGTGGGCGGCCCCGCAAGCGAGAACAATAGCTGCGGCGAGCATGATCTTACGCATTTTGAAATCTCCTATTGAAAGGTCGGAAGATTATACAAAACGTTCAGAGAGTCACGTGATCTCGCTCACAAATATCGGAGGCGCCTTCCCTGAAAAGCCGCGCGTCCGGCGGTGTTCACGATCGACGCTCGCAGCGTTTGCGGCAGATTGAATTGATGTCATCGCCGCCGCACGCCGCTCCTGGTGTCGACACCTATTCGCAAGAGGTCCTCAATCTGATCATTCGCTTCGAGGCTCCCGAGAGCGCTCCCCACCCCGAGGCCAGTGCGCACGCGTAATCCGATCCTCGCAGTCTGCGGCACGCTAGCATTTTGTCGGGTGATTACTCCGCTCCCAACCCAGTCGGCTGTTGCCAAAAGAGCGCAGTGAACCGCCCGCGGGCGAATTTTAACACTTACCCATTCCAATTGTGTCGGGAATCGGACATAGCCGAGGCGGGCCCGTGGCCCGAGTGGTAGCGTTACATCACCTCTATGGGACACGAGGATACGATGCTGCAAATACCCCGGCCGACGCCGACCTGCACCCGCTTTGAAACCACCATCGAGATGCCCTGCATCAAATGCGGGGTGCAGATGAGGCTGGCCATGATCGAGCCGCAAGGCCGGAACTTCGAATTGCTGACCTACCGGTGCATCCCGTGCGTCGCCGAAGAGAGTTTCTTGCAGGCGATCTAGATCGGCGTCATCTCAGATCAGTTCGCCGGATGAGGCATCGGCGGGAGATGGCGGATGGCGTGCGGCTGGCAGGCCGGCTGTGCTCTTCCCGGCGCCTCAATCTTCCCTAATTGTCATTGGCAACGCACGTCCAGCCCGAACGCATGCCAAGAGAGGCGGTGAACCCGTCGCGGCAAATCGGCTTGATTGTTATCAGCCAGAAACAGAAGAGAACCACGATCAGTGCAATGCCGAATCCCAGCCGTCGGTACATTTCTGTCCTCC
This sequence comes from Bradyrhizobium sp., assembly GCA_028290165.1. The sequence continues at coordinate 7,822 of JAQGKJ010000157.1, forward strand.
GCTTCCCGCCGAACGTAGCATGGGCCACGGCGGCGACGGCGCATCAACTCCAACCGTTCTTGATGCCAAACGTTACCGCTTCTCTGTCGCAAACCCATAGATCAGCGCCAGCCGGTCGAGGCACTCCTGGAACCGCCGCGCAAAATAATCGAGCCAGCGCTGTGCCCGCAATCCGCGGCGCTGCCCGATTTGCTCCATCGTCATGCCCAGGATCAAAACCTCATGCACCAGCGCCGCGCCGTCGGCGCCTAATTCGCGCTCGGCGCGGTTCAGCCGCAGCACGGCCTTGCGCTGGCCCTCGGTGATGGGCTCCCGCATCCGCACGCCATCGACATATTCCCGCGTGGGATCGACGGCCTGCGGGCCGCGCTCGGCCTTTTCCCAATCGGCCTGAAACGCCCGCCCGCCCTGATATTGCGCCTCGTCGAGCTGGCGATGCGAGTGCAGGCGTCCCAACGGATCATTGCGGATCGAGCGCAGCGTGACGATTTTTTCGCCTGGCTCGAGCGCGAGCGGATCGTCCACTTCAACGGCCACCACTTCCGCGTTGCGCGGCAAATCCCGGGATCGCCGGTCATGAATCTTTGACTGCCTATAAGCCTTGTTCCGTTTGGCCCGTGCCACGTTGGACTGCTCCTGGATGAGTGAAATCTAAATGCGCCGCTACGCCGTTCGCGGTGTTACGCCCTCATGGCGCGGCAAAGAGTGGTGACACCCCCGACCGCCGGCGTCAGTTGCCTCCACGAGCCTGAGCAAGACCGCGCCAGCCGCCCGTTCCGCGGCGGTGCCGGGACCGCTCGTCAGGTGAAAATGCGGAACGCAATAGCTTGAACCCGCGCGCCGCGGGTGACCGCAAAAGGTAATGGCTTCACCCTCCTCGTCCCCGCCGTAGGGGTAGCGGCAATCGCCGCGTTCCAGCTCCATGAGCGAGAGATGGCGCGGATCGATTTCGACACAGCGAAACTCGACGGGCTCGCGCGCTCAAAAATCGGCGGCGGCCGCACCAACTCGGGCCGAGCCCGTTGGCGGGGTTCCTGAAGCGGCGGCAGCGCCGCTATCGGCGCAGCCTTGGGTATCTCGTCCGACCGGTCGGGACTGGCCAGCCCCATGCGCCTGCTGCGGCCGAGCGTGGCGCTCCGGGTATAGGCGGTTCCAAATCTCGCGTTGATCGCCTGGGCGATTTCCGAATAGGACCGACCCCTGGCGAGGCCTTCGCGCAGCGCCTCTGAATGTTCGGCCGTCCAGTCTGACGATTGCATTCCTCGTTCTCCCGATTCCATATAATTTCTGATATTCCGAAATCAAAGTCAAGCTTGATTTCTGAAAATCGGAATTGCATTCGTTTCTGAAATTCAGAAGTATAGCGCCATGCTGGATGTCAGGATGATCGAGCGGGGACTGGAAAAGCCGGGCAAGACCAAGGGCGGTCTGGCCATGGCGATGGGCGTTCGCGCCGGCGCGGTTTCGGAAATTTTGGCCGAGATTCGCCAGATCAAGGCCACCGAAATCCAGCCGATCATCGACTATCTCGAACTGAATTCGGTCCCGATCATGGGCCGCGTCGGCGCCGGCGCGACCATCGAGCCGGAACACGAGCAGGTGCCTCCTGAAGGCCTGGGCGAGATCGAACTGCCCTTCCCGATTGCGGAGGAAACCATCGCCTTCGAGGTTTCAGGGGATTCCATGCTGCCGAAATACGAAAATGGCGACATTATCGTGGTCTACAGGGAGCAGCGCCACCCGCTGGGGAGCTTCTACGGCGAAGAGGCGGCGGTCAGGCTAAAGACGGGCGAGCGCTATCTGAAGACGATCGAGCGGGGAAAATCCGCCACCCTCGTCAACCTCACGAGCTTCAACGCCAAGCCGATCAACGGGGTGAAGCTGGAGTGGATCGGCGAGATCTGCGTCACCCTGCCAAGGGGCCAGATCGAGCGGCTGCGTGCCAAGGCTGCGGCGCGCGCCCGCAAGGCGGCAAAAACCCACGGCGGGCGCGCGCAAGAGAAATAAAGGGAACCGCGAGCTAGGCACACCCCCTGATTCTCGCCGAACCTGGGTCCGATTAGCGCGGCTAAAGCCATATTTCTGATTTTCCGAATATCTTGCTTGACTAACTTCTGATTTTCAGAAATAATGAGTCTGCATCGTAAAGTCGGTTTCGCAGCAAAGAGAACACCCTTATGCAGTATTTCGTCGTGATGATCGACTATGGGCGGCGCGGGCGCGAAGCTATCGTCGATCCCGAGGTCACCCGCCGCGAAGTCATCTCGCGGATCATGTCCGGCGAATACAAGAACATCAGCTTCATCCACGAAATCGCGGATTCTACGGTCGACGATATCACCGCTGAGATCCTGGCGGAGGCGGCCCTTCCCGATATCCCGGTCACGGGCGCCGATCTGCAGGCCGGCCGCTTCGATCATGCCCGCGATCTCCGAAAAACTGAGACGGCGTGATGGAGGCGAAGTTCGACACGGACTACGACTGTTTGAACTGCATCTCAGACAGTTTATGTGTTATGAGCAAATTGTTTAGTGACGTCCGATAGGCTCTCCTTGAATAAGGCTATTGGAAATTCGATGATCGCGAAGGGCTACAAACGCGCGCCAATAACGGAAGCTGTGGTGGAGTTACGGCTCGCTACCCCACTGCCTGTTGAGCTAGTCGAAAAAGTTAAAGCGCAGTTAACCGACGACTATCCTCTTACTCCTCAGATCGTGCAGAACATCACAGTTCATCCTGGTCCAGTGCCTCAGCCGAGCATTGAAATTGCCGCATAACGAATGTTCTCCGCCGATGCAACGAGCGTAGCTGTCATCGGCCGCCAGGTAT
>JAQGKJ010000164.1 GCA_028290165.1 Bradyrhizobium sp.
CGTTTGATCGCTCACGAGTTCGAAGAACCCGCCCTGCGATTAACTTCAACGCTCGACGCTGCCGCGTCCACCGCATCCCGCACCCTACGTCCGTGACGATCGCGAAACGCCCCTCTGTGGGACGGGACGGCGGTAGTTCTAGAAATGATTTGCCCGACGGCGAAAGCGAAATATTTTTTCAAGAGGGGCTAGACACGAGCATCGCCGAGACGGCACGTGATTTGCTCGTCGGGCAAATCTGCGGGCCGGTTGAAGCCAACGGGTCGCCCGCGCGCCCGATGAGGGCTCCGGCGATCGCGTTATTTCTCCGCTCGGGTCGCCGTGAGAATGGGCGCCCAGCGCGCGATCTCTGACCGAACAAAAGCGTCGAATGCAGCGGGGCTGCGCTCGGCTTTGACGGGTACCGAGCCGCCGAGCTGGGCCAGGGTCTGGCGTACAACAGTTTCATCAAGTGCCTTGTCGAGGGCATCGGCAAGCCTGGCGATCACCTTGGGCGGGACGCCCTTCGGCGCAAACAGCCCGGCCCAGATGCTCATTTCATAATTCACCCCTGCCTCCCTGGCAGTCGGCACATTCGGCAGCGTTACCAGGCGTTCGCCGGCGGAGACTGCGTAGGCCTTGACCGAGCCCGCCAGAACCTGGTCCGCCACGCTGACCGACTGCTCGCACATGAAGTCGACGTGACCTCCCACCAGATCATTCAACGCCGGGCCGGATCCGCGATAGGCAACGAGCGTGGGTTTTGCGCCGATCTCGGCGGTGAACAGGAGGCACGCCATGTGCGAGGACGAGCCGATTCCGCCATGCGCCTGTTTTAAGGCATCACCCTGTTGCCGGAGGACGGCAACGAATTCTTTCAAGTCCCGTGCCGGGAAATCCTTTCGCGCGATCACGACTGCCGGCGAATGGGCGGTGATGCCGATCGGTACGAAGTCCACAAGCGGTGAATACTTGACGTTCGGCGTGAGCACCGGGGCCGCCACATGCGATCCCATGGCCGCCGCGAGCAGGGTGTAGCCGTCGGGTGCGGCGACCGCTACGCGCTCGCTGCCAATAGTGCCACCGGCGCCGCTGACATTCTCGATAATGATGGATTGCCCGAGGATCCTGGACATCTGGTTGGTGACGATGCGCGCCACCACATCGCTAGCGCCTCCCGCGGGAAAAGGTACGATCACGGTGATCGACCTGGACGGATAGTCCTGCGCACGCACCGGCACGACGCTGGCAGCGAATGCCATCGCGATGACGATCGAAAGCCAGAGACTGGAGCCTTTTCCGTTTCGACAGGATCGAAACGGGGTTTTGGATTCTTGATTTGACTGTCGCGCGGTCACGGGTTTCGGTCACCGTTCAATATTTCCGCAACCTGGACCCGGCGTCCCTCCCGCGCCGAGAGAATGCCGGCACGCACCACCGCAAGCGATATCGTCGCGTATTCACCCCCGACTTCGTGCCGGCCCTGCCCGCGAACTGCTGCCGCAAACTCCTCCAGTTCCTCGACCAGGGTGTCGTTCTTTGCGCACTTGACCGCCACGGGTTCGCTTTCGCCGCGCTTGAGAAAGCGCAGCCCATTGTGCATATCGTAGTAGGCGGTGGCGTCCCTGCCGTAAATGTTCATCAGATAATACTCTGACGCCGAGGCGTAGCTCGCGTTCAATGTAGAGAGCGCGCCGTTCTTGTGCTCCAAGATCAGGCTCGCGACATCCGGATTGTCGCCGGGCAGCACCAGTTGCGCCAATTGTCCGCGCACCGCATGGATCGGCCCGATCAGATATTCCAGAACGTCAATGTAGTGGATGCCAATCTGCAGCATCACGCCGCCGGGCATGGCGGCGGCCTGGTAGCGCCACGAGGTCAGATCGATCTTGCCGAGGCGGTCGCGGCTGATGTTGGCCTCGGCGTTGACGAGCTTGCCGAACACACCGCCATCGATCTGCTGCCTGATCCAGCGGAAGTGGCTCTCGCGCCGCCGCTGATAGCCGAGCGCCAGGACCACGCCGGCCTTGCGGCAGGCCTCCGTAATGGCGCGGCCGTCCGAGATGCTGTTGGCGATCGGCTTGTCGAGGAAGACGTGTTTGCCGGCGGCGGCGGCGGCGCAGGTGGTCGCCAGATGTACATCGTTGGGCGTCGTGTTGATGATCGCCTCGATCTCGCTGTTGGCCAGGATCGCCTCGTAGCTCGCGGCCGGCCGGCAGCGGTATTTTGCTGCAAAGTTTTTGCGTTTTTCTTCGGAGCGGCTGTAACAGCTGAGGATCTCGAGCTTGCCCGAACGCTGGATGGCGTCGGCCAGAACATCCGACCACCATCCAATCCCGACACAGGCCACGCGCAATGGACCAGCACTCACGTTTTGTCTCCTCCCGCAGGCCGAGGTCGCAGTTTGTGGTCTCGTCTCGGACCCGCTCGCCTGTTATTTCCAGCCCATCCCGATCGACTCGACAGCCGCCTTGGCGATACGCAAATCGGTCTCCCAGTCACCGCCGCTGACCCCGACACCGCCAATACATTGCCCGTCAACCAGCACGGGAACACCACCTTCCATCGCCGTCCATCGCTCCGGTCCGGCGGCGAGCGCAAGACCGATCGTATGGCTCACGTCGAGATCCTGACCGGCCGCTCCCGCAGCCGAGGTCGGGCGCCGATTTGACGCGGCGCACACTGCCTTCGTGGTGCAGGAGTGCACGGTATGAAAGCGGCCTCCGTCCATCCGTTCGAGCAGGATCATGTGCCCGCCAGCATCGACGATCGCGCAGGAGATCGCGATACTGGCCTGGTTGGCCATCTCGACGGCCGTCGTCATGATCTTCTTCGCGCCCTGATGGGTGAGGCGCTTGCTATCGGCGACATACATTCCAGGAGTCCCGCTTAAGAAGGATAGGCGGATTGTGCGCTAGCGTGTCGCCGCCATCAAGCCATTTTCATTCTGATTGGGCCGATGCCGAAATGTTCCCATCTTCGGGAAGATACGGCGGGACAAAGGGTTTTGTCAGCACGAAGACGTGGCACCCCGCCACCGTATTAGCATGCCGGTCTGGTCATTTACCGTTGACGAACTGCTGCCATCGCTCCTGCTGCGCCTTCTTGAGGTTTTTTCTTTCTTCTTCCAAATCGGCGACACGCTTTGCGGAAGCGGTAATGGCATGGGCCGCGGCATTGTAACGGTTCACGGTGCGTTGAAACGGGAATATGAATTGACCGTCGACGACCTTGTAGGCGCCGAATTCCTCGACCAGGACCGCGACATAGTCTTCGTAAGCGCGATAGAAATCGGCGCGCGCCGGCAACATCCTGGACGTGAACGCCGCGATTTCCGCGTGCCGCTTATCGAGGCTATCCAAAACCCTGCCGATGGTATCTTTCTCCACATGCAGCGAAAGCGCGTATTTTTCCACATTGTCGCGCTCGGTCTTGAGGAGCGCGGCGTAGCGCGGCATCAATGCCGTCGCATTGGCTGCCGCGGTTTTCAGATCGCGGCGAAGTGCCTCAAGATCACTCCGGCTCGCCATGCCTAAATTGATATTTTTTGCAATCGCCGGTGGCTCGATTTCGTTTGACAGCTTTTCGGTCACAGCGCTGGTTTCATCCGCTGCCCTGGTGGCCATCGCGATCAGCTGCAGGAATTTATTGGAGGGATGCTGCTTGAGCGCCTCATCTATCTGCCTGGCATCGGTGGTGCCTTGCAAGGCCGCCTGACTTTCACGCGCGGCAATCCTTTCCTGCAGTCTGCCCAGGTCGGTTACGTAATATGCCCCCACCGAAAACACGATCATGAAAACGAATAGCAACAAGAAGGCTATTCGTACGCGCGTTTTCGCATCCGGATCTGAAGGCATCTGCATCAGCCTCCCATCAAGTGGCCCGCGAAAGCGGCACCCGTACCACGTCGGAGAGACCGCACCAAAACGGACACTCCTGGCCCGAAAAGCGGATTTCGCAATACGTGAATCAATAGCAAAAAAGTCAGCGTGGTCGACCCTGTTTCGTCATCAGTTTTGCGGATTTGCCCAGTCTGCTGTTGCGCTGCTCGAAGTGCCGCGCCTTATCGAACCTCATTACCCTTGTCGGAACCTATGCGAGCACCGCCGCGCTGCTCACAGTCTTCGATATGCAGCTAGACGCAGGAGAAACACATCTGTTGCCGTCGCTTGAGTGATTTGAGTCGGACGTCGGTTTTGACGATGTCAGCGTCAGTTCCGCTTTTACGCGGGTGCCGCCACGGGTCTGCGCACCAGCATAAATGCCGCCGCTGCGACGATGCAAAGGGCTCCCGCCATCAGGAACGCCGGCCCATAGGTGCCGAGCGCATCGCGGCTGACGCCCGCACTGGCCGCCATGAACCCTACTCCCAACTGGTGCGCAGCAAAAATCCAGCCAAACACCGCAGGTCCCATTTCCCGCCCGAAGGCCGCAACAGTCAACCGCACCGTGGGGGGCACCGTTGCGATGAAATCCAGTCCATAGATGATGGTAAAGGCAATCATCGCGACCAGCGAGACATTGCTGGTGACCAGCCAAACCAGCGAGACTCCGCGGAGCCCGTAATAGACCGCCAGCAACCAGCGATTGTCATAGCGATCAGATAGCCAGCCCGATCCGATGGTGCCGATCAGGTCGCATACGCCGATCAGCGCAAGCAGGCTGGCCGAGGTGACGAGTGGAAATCCGAGATCACCGCAATAAGGCACGAAATGCGTTTGTGTCAGCCCATAACTCGACAAGCCGCAGATGAAGAAGGTGGCTGCCAGCACCCAGAACACCAGCTGCTGCGACCCGAGGCGGAGGGCCTTCAAACTCAGCAGTACGAAATTGTCGGTGGGCCGCGGTGGGATGGGCGGCATCGACGCCTCGCCCAGCGGGGCAAGGCCAAGCTCCTGGGGCCGATCCTTGGTCAGCAGGACAAACAGCACCATCATGACGAACAAGCCGATGCTCGAAGGCCCCAATGCGGCGCGCCAGCCCCAGTGTTCGGAAATCCAGGCGCCGAGCGGCATGAACAACAGCGTGCCGGTTGCAATGGCCCCGTTCAGCATGCCAATAACCAACCCGCGATGAGTGGTGAACCACCGCGATGAAATGACCGCGCTGAGCTGCAGGGCCGTCAGTCCCGGCGCAATTCCGAGAAGCGCACCAAAACCCAGCCAGAGCTGAAACCGCGTCGTCATGGTAGCGGTCAACAGCAGCCCCAGGAGCGAAAGCACGCCCGACAGCGCCACCATGCGCCGCGGCCCATAACGCAGCACGAGGCCACCGGCGAAAGGCGCAGCCAGGCCGAACAGCGCAAAGCGCAGGCCTTGCGAGGCGGAGAGTTCACCGATCGTTAGTCCAAGCTGATCCGACATCGGCTTGATGAGCACGGCGGTAATTCCAAGCGCCGAGCTGGAAAACAGAACATAGAAAAAGGCCAGCGCCGCCATCACCCAGCCGTAATGGATTCCCCTCAGGGCCGCGTAGTTGGCAAATCGGTTTGCAAGCATTGCTTTAACCCTGTGGGCGCCATGGCCAAAAAAAAGCGGCATTCGCCGAATGGCTGCCGCGCCAGGAGGAAGTGTCTAGGTAACCACCAAGTTTGGCAAGCTCAACAGCGCGAACGAAGTCCGGGACGCGACGCTCCCCGTCCGCTGTTGCACTCTTCGGACGCAAGCGGCTGACGACGTCGGCCCATCGAGGTAAACGGACCTCGCGAACCGAGCTCTTCGACCTTGCGTGGACGGGCGAATTTAGTTCTTTGTCAGCCCGGAAAAGCTCTTTCCCTGAGGGTTGGTAAAGGTACCAGTTTGCTTGCAACTTTCTCCGGCGCTCGCGCATGCAGCGGCGGACGCCGGGAGATTCTTTTTGCAACGCTGGACGGCTGCTGAACATGTCGACCCACCACCACCACCACCACCAGTGCCGCCGTGAGACACACCGGCGGCGCCGCCTCTATAGGTCGGATCGCCGCCCTTCATCGCGCCGTCAGCGTGGCCGTCAAATGGTGCGGTGCCAACAAGCAGGATAGTCAAAAACACAAAAGCTGCGACGGCAGTGATACTTTTCATCCGAGTCTCCCATAATTAACGGTTACAATAGCTTGGCCGAAACAATCGCTCATTTCACGCTCGCGTGCGGGTTGAGTCAATGGCCCGCCGATTGGGAAAGCTGGCCCAACGGGTCAGTGGAGCCTTTCATCGGCTCACCTCGCAAGCGACATCCACCGTTCCGCCGCACTGATCGCCGACGGCCACAGGCGATCTGCGGGCTCGCCACGATGCAGCGCTTTTCCGATTTCACAGATGGCCATGAATGCGCTGGATCGCGCCTCTTCCACTTCCAGCGGCTGTCCCCCATCTCCCTGAGCCAGCCCCACGAGTTCGTTCAGCATCGGCAATGCAATTTGCGCCGGCTCGCGTTCGGCTGCCTTCAAGGCCTCGATGACTTTTGCCGCCTTCTCGGAATCGGTCATGTGCGTCGTCATTTTCCTGGTGGTGGCTGCGGCACGTCACATTCTGACGAGCGCAGAAAAACCGCCTCGTCTTTTTTCGCGCAAATTTCCGCCGCTATCGGCGAACTAGATTGGCACCTGACCAGCGCCCGAGAATTTGTAGCCGGTATTTCGGGGGACGAAATGAGACCAAACAGCGTTCACTTGCGTGAAGACTTCCTGTCTCCGGACGATGCGTCGAGATCGGACCTCGAGGCGCTGGAAACAGCGAAGGCCGAACAGGATGCATCCCACCAAAAGCTGGACCAATTTATCGCCGCTACGCTCGCTGAGCTGAGCGGCGAAAATCGCGTCCCCTAGCCTCCTTATCCCTTCGATTCAAGCACTTCCAACACCCGCGGCGGCGACATCGGCAGGCTGTAAAAACGTTTTCCGAGCGCGTTGTGGATGGCGTTGGCGACCGCAGCCATGACAGGAACCAGCGGCACTTCGCCGACGCCCTTGACGCCCTGCGGATGCTTCGGGTACGGCACTTCGACCATCAACGTGTCGATCATCGGCAGGTCCGAGAACACCGGCATGCGATAATACAGGAAGCCGGCATTATCGAACTTGAAGTCCATGTAGTAGA
>JAQGKJ010000240.1 GCA_028290165.1 Bradyrhizobium sp.
ACGCGGCTGGCGACCAATTGCGTGACGACGTTGAGACCGCGGGCCAGCAGATATGACGCAGCGTGCGTGTAATTTGCGGAGATGTAATGCTGCTGGGCGAACGGCACATGCAGCCACCTTCCCGCCAGGAAGAAGAACTCGATCACCTCGATGTTGGGCGGCAGCGCACCGGCACGCAAGGCGTCGGCATAGGCGAGGTCGGGATAGCCGCCGAACAGGCGCTCGACGACAGGGGAGATGAAGCGCCGCTCCAGCAGGCTGCGAGGCGTTGGTTTCTCAAGCGTCAGCGCGGAAAACAAGGTCAGGCGAATGGTGCGGTCGGCGCTGGCGCGCGCGTACAGCGCGTTGACGATGTGATTGGCTTTGCCGAGCCCAAGCGGCAACCCGACGACGAGGTTGGTTCCGACGTCGCGGATGATCTCATCGGCGATCGCGTCGGGGGCGCGGAATAGCTTCGGCATGATATTCTCGGGTCGCGCGAATGGAACAGCGAGAAGCGAAGAATCGAGCGCTACGCTGAACCTATTACCGCGCCATTCCTTATCTGATTCTCACGTGGGTTCGAGTTGGGCAACGCGCTGTGCGGCGGCTTTCAGGCGTCCGCTCTTCAGCCGTGGGCGGTTGCCGTTACCTCGCGAGCGGCGGCCGCACAATATCTCTTCGATAGCCTTGATGTTCGCCGAACCTGCTCCCCTGCGCCAGATCAGGACGATCCGGGCACGGTTCTCTGCCCCTGCAAGCGGATGGATGCTCAAACGCTTTCTCTCCGGAAATGTAGTCAGAACGCTCCTTGGCATCAGGGCGACGCCCATGCCCGCCACGACGCATCCCAGCATGGCGTGATACGATGTCAGTTCGATCATCCGTTCCGGCATCTCGCGACGGCTCGCGTACCAGTCCTCCAGCCGCTTGCGGTGCGGGCATCCGTGCTCGAACACGATGATGGCTCGGGGCAAATCACCTTTCCTGCCGATCGGCGGATGACCTGCGGCCGCGACGATCACCAGTTCTTCCTCGAAGGCGAACGTCTTCTCGAATGGCGCGTCCGGGATCGGCTCGGGAACGAGGGCGGCGTCGAGTTCGCCCGCGAGGATGGCGCCTGCAAGAACCTGCGGATTTCCGGTACGAAGCTCCAGAACGACGTCGGGATTCTGTCGATGATACTCGCTAAGGGTCTCCGGGAGCCGGACGGCAGCGGTGCTTTCCATGGCGCCAAGGCGGAACGTACCGCGCGGTTTCGCATCCTGTACGGCGCCACGCGCTTCATCAGCGAGCGCCAGCAGCCGATCCGCATAGCCGAGCAGCACCCGTCCTTCCGGCGCGAGATGGAGCCGTTTGCCTTCGCGAATGAAAAGCGGAACGCGAAGATCCTCCTCGAGCTGCCGGATACGCGTGGTGACATTGGACTGAACACGATGCAGCCGCTCCGCCGCGCGCGTCACGCCTCCTTCGCGCACTACCGCGGTGAAGATCCGCAGGTCCGACAAATCCATACATCCCTCCCAGAGATCAATTGTATCATAAATATTCATTTTATCGGATTTTCGATTTCACGTACAGAGCCCACAGACGAGTGTCTTTGCACGGCCTGTCTTTGGAACGAGGGAGAATGACGTTGGCAAAAGCCTATTGGATTGTTCGCGTCTCGGTGCGGGACGAGCGGGGATATCCCGAGTATCTTGCTGCGGCTGGTGCTGCATTCAAGAAGTTCGGCGCCAAGTTCGTTGTGCGTGGAGGTAGCTTCGAAACGATGGAAGGAAACGCCCGCGAACGAAACGTCGTGGTCGAGTTCAAGGACCGGCCGACAGCCGTTGCCTGTTACAAGAGCCCGGAATACCAAAGCGCAAAGACGATCCGTCAAAAATATGCGGACGCCGATTTCATCATTATCGACGGCGTTGCCGACTGACACGGCGTCGCCCCAAATACAAAGGGTTTATCCGGTGATCGTTACGGTATTTCGCACCCGAATGAATCCCGGCGCGCAGGATGAATACGGCCCGATGGCCAAGCGCATGAGCGAACTGGCGCGCGCCGTACCCGGCTATATCTCGCACAAAGGGTTCGTCGCAGACGATGGAGAGCGGGTGACGATCGTTGAGTTTGAATCGGAGGAAGCACTTCACAAATGGCGCGTCGATCCCGAGCATCGCTTGGCAAAAAAACGCGGGTTCGAGAGCTTCTTCAGCGAATTCAAATTCCAGATTTGCAGCGTCATTCGGGAGCGGGCGTGGACGGCCAAGGCGAAGTCCGGCGCACTGGAATGATTCCAGCGTGCCTCTAATACCGGATTACGAGCCCCACTGCCCGGCATGCGCGTATTCATCGCATTCCCAAGCCGCCGATACCGCTGCGGTTCCTTCGCTGCCCCCGCGAATCGGGCCTTCCGCGCAACAGTCCACACGAAACGATCGAAAGCGGGCCGTTTCCGTTCCGGATGGTTTGCCTGTGGCGGCCACGGCCTCTAAACAGGTGAATCTGTCGAGGCCGTCGGCGGGGGCGGACGGCTGGGGGGTTGTTACGGGATCAAATGATCGGGCGTGCCGCTAGGATTGGCCACGTGGGAAGGCGCGTGCCTCGATCGGGCATTTGCGTTTGCCTTGCTGCCTGGGTCGGCTTCGTCGCGGCCGCGACATGTGGTTTTGCCGCTACCGCCGCCCGGGCCGAGGGTCTGCCCGAGGCCATGGCCAAAGCCTATCAGTCCAATCCTCAGCTCAACGCCGAACGGGCGCGGCAGCGCGCCACCGACGAGAATGTGCCGCAGGCTCTGGCGGGTTACCGGCCGCAGATCGCCGCCAGCCTGAGTGCGGGGCTGCAAGCCGTGCGGAACCTGTTGCCTGACAACACCGTCCAATCCGCCACCCTGAAACCCTGGACCATCGGGGTGACGGTGACACAGACGCTGTTCAACGGCTTCAAGACGGCAAATAGCGTGCGGGTAGCGGAACTGCAGGTGCAGTCCGGCCGCGAAGCATTGCGAAATGTCGGTCAGGGCGTGCTTCTCGACGCGGCTACTGTCTACTCCAACGTGCTCGCCAACCAATCGCTGGTCTCGGCCCAACGCGCTAACGTGGCATTTCTCCAGGAAACCCTCGGCATCGCCCAAAGGCGTCTCAACGCCGGGGACGTAACGCCGACCGACACGGCGCAGGCCGAAGCGCGCCTGAGCCGGGGCCGTGCCGACCTGAACGCCGCGGAGGTCAATCTCGCCATCAGCCAGGCGACCTATACCCAGGTGATCGGCGACCCGCCCGGGCGATTGCGGCTGGCCGAGCCCATCGACCGCTATCTGCCGCGCAGCCGCGACGACGCCATCGCCCTCGCCTCCAAGGAACATCCCACGGTCCTTGCCGCCGGCTTCGACGTCGACGTCGCGTCGACCTCGATCCACGTCGCCGAAAGCAGCCTGCTGCCCACCCTCACCGTGCAAGGTAACGCCAGTCACAGCGCCGACGCCGATCCGAGCCTCACCACATTCCGGACCGATCAGGCTTCGGTGATCGGCCAGGTCACCGCGCCCATCTATGACGGCGGGACCGCCGCGTCGCAGACCCGTCAGGCCAAGGAAACGGCAGCGCAGAGCCGTCTGGTGCTCGACCAGGTCCGCAACCAGTCCCGCACCGCGGCCGTCGGCGCCTGGGTCGCCAATGAAGGCGCCAAGATCGCGGTGTCCGCATCGGAGGCCGAAGTGCGCGCCGCGACCATCGCGCTGGAGGGCGTACGCAAGGAGGCGGCGGGCGGCCAGCGCACCACGCTGGACGTTCTGAACGCGCAGCAGGACCTGATCTCGGCGCGGGCGCGCCTCATCGGCGCGCAGCGCGACCGCGTGATCGCCTCCTATACGCTGCTCAGCGCGATCGGCCGCCTCGACGTCAAGACGCTGGCGCTCAATACGCCGGATTACCTGCCGCAGGTGCACTATCACCAGGTGCGCGACGCATGGCATGGCCTGCGTACGCCGTCGGGGCAGTAGCCCGGACCGGGCGACCAGGCGCCGCTGCAGCGCCGACCCGATTCGGCCAGGTCGCGCATGGCGCCCGAAGGGGACGACAGTCCCGTCCGTCTTGCACGCAAATCCGAAAACCTCCACCTTGTCACCGTCAACAGGCGCGCTACAAGAACGGCAACCGGGGGAAAGTTCATGGACCACCAAGATTCACACGCAATCGAGCGTCGCACGATTGCAAAAGTATCCTGGCGGCTGCTGCCTCTGGTCGCGTTGGCCTATTGCATCGCTTATATCGACCGCAGCAATATTTCCTTCGCCGCGCTGACCATGAACAAGGATCTCGGTTTCAGCGCCTATATCTACGGCTGGGGCGCCGGGATCTTCTTCTTCAGCTATTTCCTGTTCGAGATCCCGAGCAACTTGATCCTGGAAAAGGTCGGCGCGCGAATCTGGATTGCGCGCATCATGATCACCTGGGGCATCATCTCGGGCCTGACGGCCTTCGTCACGGGCACCACGAGCTTCCTG
>JAQGKJ010000247.1 GCA_028290165.1 Bradyrhizobium sp.
CTCGACATCTATTCCGACCAGATGGTCAATCTGACCGACAGCCTGCTCTCCGATCTCTCGAAATTGTTCGCGACCAAGGGCCGCTCCTACATCTACATCGCCAACGGCCGCGACCCAGCAGGGCTAGCTCCGGTCGATCTCACCCTCGACACCTCGCTGCGTCCCGGCGACGTGATTGCGGCCACCAGCGGGCTGGTGGCGTATTCCGGCGTCAAGGTCGGCGTCAACCAGACCGCGGAATTCACTCCCGTTGCTTCCTATCCGGGCCTGACCGCCGAGGTGCGCGCGCGGCTCGGCGAAATGAAGGTCGCGCCGGTAAGCGCGGAAACGGTTGCCGTTGAAGCCCCGCTGCCCGACGTCGCGCTGCCCGCGACCTCAGTGCCGAAGACCGTTTCGACGAGGGCGAAGCGGGCGGAATTGGATTGACCGCGCAATACCTCGCGACGGCATGTCGGCCTCCAAGCCTGTCCATGCCAGATGTGTCACCCATGTCCCCGAACGCTGTCACCCGTGTCCCCAGGCTACCGGACATCCGCGTCTTACGGTGCAGCGGCAAGAAAGTCGTGGACGGCTGGCTCATAGGCGAGCCGGAGCGAGGCCGTCCTTTGGACGGCTATGCCCGGCCATGAAGAGTTAGTCGAACAATCACCGCCCGACGATGACGCCGATCACGTTCGGCGCCGACCGATATTTCTCCTCGATCCTTGCCCGCGCCGCCGCGCGGTTTTCCGGCGTCAACAACCCGCGCTTTTCGGCGAGGATCATCCAGCAATAGCCCCACCAGTCCGTCAGCATGCCCTGGTCGTCGACAAGGTCGTAGCCCCGCTCGGCGGCGAAGATGCGCGCATGCGCTTCATCGAGCGAATCGAGAAAGGCGTGGTCGGCGTCGGAAAACAGGTCGTCGCTGAAATCGTCAGTCGTGTAGCCCCACACCGACATGCAGACGGCATTGAATTCACGGTCGATCGTGTCGTCGTCGACGAACTGGCGGCGGGAGGCCTGATGCAGCCGCGACAGCGAGCGGGCGAAGTCGGCGATGCGGGTGAGCGCGAAGGTATCGAAGGCGATGGTGGACATGTAGTCCTCGAAATCTCGGATAGACCATAGATGTTGTGTCGGCGCGGCGTCGAATCACTATGATATATCAAATACTTGCTAAAGTGTTCTTAATTTGTTCCGACCGGTTTCTGCGCGGCCCGGACAACGGCGATGCCGCCGAATATTCCCCCGGGAGCTTTGGCGCTTCACTGAGTCCTTAGGATTTCAGCGTAGCTTGATCCTGTGGCCGAACACCGGAGAGCACCTCGCCACCACGTCGTGAAGGCCGGAACGATCAGGTTCGGCGGCAGCGCCATCAATTGCTGTCCGCAACCTGTCCAAGACTGGCGCGGCGCTCGAAGTATCCACCCAAACAGGGATACCTCAGAGGTTCATATTGGCTGTGCCAGGCGACGGCCTGCATTTGCCCTGCCACGTCAAGTGGCGCAAACAGCAGCGGATCGGCATTGCATTCGGTTAGGGCCGCCGCGGTGGCGACCTCTTCCGTTCTGCCTCACATCGCCGAGAGCAGCTTGTCGCCGCAATAATTGGCGAAGAATTTTCCGCCGCATTGCCTCCGGATCGCCGCGCATCGCGCGGCGGGCGAGGCGTTTGCCGGGACGCTGAACGAGCAGCTCAAGCCGTCGGCGCTGCGGGCCGCCTTGCCGGCGGCGTAGGCCGCACTGGTGGCGGAGATGCAGAACACCAGAAGTGCTGCGGCGATAATCTCGATCGTCAGTCTCATGGCCGGTCCCTCCTAAAATTATCGTGAGATCGGATTTCCCGGATGCCACTATATCACCAATCGGTGCGCGCGCAGAGAGTGGCAAAATCGGCCCGGTCCTTGCATAAAAACCATGCATGCATTGCACAAACGAGGCCCTGAGCGGGTTTCGATCGCGGCATAGAGCGGCTATCATCCGGTAGGACAGAGTTTAGGGATGCCCAAATTGCCCGACCAATCATTCCCGGCGAATATTCCGGCGCAAAGTCAGCCCATCGACGAACTGGCGCTGGCCGAAATCAAGAGCGCGATCCTCACCAAGCTGAGGCTCGCGATCGGCAAGGACGCCGGCATGGCCACCCGGCACGACTGGTACAAGGCGGCGGCGCTGGCGCTGCGCGACCGCATCGTGCATCGCTGGCTGATGGCCGAAAAGAAGAGCTACGACGCCGGCGCCAAACGGGTCTACTACCTCAGCCTCGAATTCCTGATCGGCCGGCTGTTTTCCGACGCGCTGAACAATATGGGACTGCTGCCGGTGTTCGAGGCCGCCCTCGGCGATCTCGGCGTCGGCCTGTCGGATTTGCGCAAATGCGAGCCGGACGCGGCGCTCGGCAATGGCGGCCTCGGGCGGCTGGCGGCGTGCTTCATGGAGAGCATGGCGACGCTGGCGATCCCCGCGATCGGCTATGGTATCCGTTACGATTTCGGCCTGTTCCGCCAGATCATCGCCCAGGGCTGGCAGCATGAATATCCCGACGAGTGGTTGAGCTACGGCAATCCCTGGGAATTCCAGCGGCCGGAGGTGGTCTATCACGTGCATTTCGGCGGCGGCGTCGAACACGTCGAGTCCAATGGCCGCGACCGCGCCATCTGGCATCCGGCGGAAACCGTGGTAGCCGTCGCCTATGACACCCCGATCGTGGGTTGGCGCGGCCAGCACGTCAACGCGCTGCGGCTGTGGTCGGCGCGCTCGCCCGACCCGCTCAAGCTCGACGTCTTCAACACCGGCGACTATCTCGGCGCCAGCGCGGAAGAAGCCCGCGCGGAATCCATCTGCAAATTCCTCTATCCGAACGACGAGAGCCCGGCAGGGCGCGAACTGCGCCTGCGCCAGGAATATTTCTTTGTCTCGGCCTCGCTGCAGGATCTGATCAAGCGCCATCTTACGTCCGACGGGCAGCTGCGCGGGCTAGCGTCCAAGGCCGCGGTGCAGCTCAACGACACCCATCCGAGCCTCGCTGTCACCGAACTGATGCGCATCCTGGTCGATCTGCACAATTTCCGCTGGGACGAGGCGTGGAAGATCACGGTGGCGACGCTGTCCTACACCAACCACACGCTGCTGCCGGAAGCGCTCGAGACCTGGCCGGTCGAACTGTTCGAACGGCTGCTGCCGCGCCACCTGGAAATCATCTACCGCATTAATGTCGCGCATCTTGCGCTGGCCGACCAGCGCTGCCCCGGCGACGTCGACTTCCGCGCCTCGGTCTCCCTGATCGACGAGAAGTCGGGCCGAAGGGTGAGGATGGGACAATTGGCATTCGTCGGATCGCACAGCATCAACGGCGTCTCGGCAATGCATTCCGACCTGATGAAGGAGACCGTGTTCCACGATCTCAATCATCTTTATCCCGGCCGCATCAACAACAAGACCAACGGCATCACCTTCCGCCGCTGGCTGATGCTGGCCAACCCGAAACTGACCGACCTGTTGCGCGAGGCCTGCGGCGAAGCCGTGCTCGACGATCCCTCACAGCTTGGACGTCTCGAGGCCTTTGCCAGCGACAACGCGTTCCAGCAGAAATTCCGCGCCGTCAAGCACCACAACAAGCTGGCGCTGGCGCGGCTGATCGGCGAACGCAACAACAACAAGGTCGATCCGTCGGCGCTGTTCGACGTCCAGATCAAGCGCATGCACGAATACAAGCGGCAGCTGCTCAACATCCTGGAAGCGGTGGCGCTGTATCATGCCATCAAGGATGACCCGCAACGCCACTGGGTACCGCGGGTCAAAATCTTCGCCGGCAAGGCGGCGGCGAGCTATCGCTATGCCAAGCTGATCATCAAGTTGATCAACGACGTCGCCGACGTCGTCAACAACGATCCGGCGATCGGCGGC
>JAQGKJ010000265.1 GCA_028290165.1 Bradyrhizobium sp.
TCGACATCGACAATGCCAAGATCAACGTCAACGGCGGCGCCATCGCGCTCGGCCATCCGCTCGGCGCAACGGGCGCGATGATTCTCGGCACCGTGCTCGATGAACTCGAGCGCACCAACAAGTCGACGGCGCTGATCACGCTGTGCATCGGCGGCGGCATGGGGACGGCGACGATCATCGAAAGAGTTTGATCCGTAGGGTGGGTTAGCCGAAGGCGTAACCCACCGATATCGCGGCGTTGGGAATGGTGGGTTACGCTTCGCTAACCCACCCTACGAACAGAGACAACCGCCGCGCCCGAGGGCTGTCGGCATCGAGGGAGCAACGATATGGCCTTCAAGAATTTCAAGGTTGAAACCGACGCCGACGGCATCGCGCTGGTGACGTGGGACATTCCCGGCCGTTCCATGAACGTGCTCGATGAGACCACGATTGCCGAACTCGAAGAGATCGTGAAGCAGACCTCGGCCGATGCTGCGGTCAAGGGCGTCGTCGTCACCTCGGGCAAGGAAGCGTTCTCCGCCGGCGCCGACCTCTCGATGCTGGAAGGCATGAACCGCCGCTACACCGAACTGCTCAAGGCCAAGGGCGAGGTCGCGGCCAACCAGATGCTGTTCGACGAGAGCCGCAAGTCCTCGCTGGTGTTTCGCGGCATCGAAACCTGCGGCAAGCCGTGGGCGGCGGCGATCAACGGGCTGGCGCTCGGCGGCGCGTTCGAACTGACGCTGTCGTGCCATTACCGCATCGCCGCGGAAAATCCCAAAACCCGTCTTGGGTTGCCCGAAGTCAAGGTGGGACTGTTCCCGGGCGCGGGTGGCACCCAGCGCGTGCCGCGCATCGTGCCGCCGCAGGATGCGATGCAACTCCTGTTGAAAGGCGAGGCGGTCAATCTGGCCAAAGCCAAGGCGTTGAAACTGATCGACGCCGTCGTTCCCGCAACCGATCTCATCAGATCGGCAAAAGACTGGATCAAGGGCGGCGGCAAGGCCGTCGCGCCCTGGGATGACAAGGCGTTCAAGCTGCCGGGCGGGCCGGTCTATTCCAAGGCCGGCATGATGATGTTCCCGGCCGGCAATGCGATTTTCCGCCGCGAGACCTACGATAATTATCCCGCGGCGCGCGCCATCATGAGTTGCGTCTACGAGGGATTGCAGCTGCCGATCGACGCGGCGTTGCGAGTTGAATCTCGCTACTTCACGCAAATCCTGCGCTCCAAGGAAGCGGCCGCGATGATCCGCAGCCTGTTCCTGTCGATGCAGGAGTTGAACAAGGGCGCGCGGCGTCCGCAAAACGTGCCGCCGACCAAAGTGAGAAAACTCGCCATCATCGGCGCCGGCTTCATGGGCGCCAGCGTCGGCTACGTCTCGGCACGCGCCGGCATCGACGTGGTCCTGATCGACCGCGACCAGGAAAGCGCCGACAAGGGCAAGGGCCACGCCAAAGCCGTGATCGACGATCTGATCGCCAAGGGCCGCGCCAAGGAAAGCGATCGCGACGCCATCCTGTCGAAGATCAGCGCCACCGCCGACTATGACGTGCTGAAGGATTGCGATCTCATCATCGAAGCGGTGTTCGAGGATCGCAAGGTCAAAGCGGAAACCTATGCCAAGGCGCAGCCGCTGTTGAAGCCGGACGCGATCTTTGCCTCCAACACCTCGACATTGCCGATCAATTCGCTGGCGGAGGAATTCAAGGACCAGAGCAAGTTCATCGGCATTCATTTCTTCTCGCCGGTCGAGAAGATGATGCTGGTGGAAATCATCGTCGGCAAGAACACCGGCGATGTTGCGCTGGCCACCGCGCTCGATTATGTACGCGTGATCGGCAAGACGCCGATCGTGGTCAATGATTCTCGCGGCTTCTTCGCCAACCGCTGCGTGCTGCGTTTCACCGCCGAAGGCCTCGAAATGCTGATGGAAGGCGTGCCGCCGGCGATGATCGAGAACACCGCGAAGATGGCGGGCATGCCCGTCGGGCCGCTGTCGCTGTCGGATGAAGTGGCGCTCGATCTCGTGCTCAAGATCATGAAGGTGACCGAAGCCGACCTCGGCGCCAACGCCATCGACCAGAGCCAGAAGAAGCTTCTGGTCGAGATGGTCGAAAAACAGGGCCGTTTTGGCCGCAAGAACGGCAAGGGATTTTATGATTATCCCGAGAAGGGCAAGGGCCAGAAGAGCCTGTGGTCCGCCCTGAGCGGCTTGCAACCAAAACATCTCGACCCCGACACGCTCGACGTCGAGGAATTGAAGCAGCGCTGTCTCGTCGTGCAGGCGGTGGAAGCCGCGCGCACCGTGGAGGATCACGTCATCACCGATATGCGCGAGGCCGATGTCGGCTCGATCTTAGGCTTCGGCTTTGCGCCCTTCACCGGCGGCACGCTGTCCTACATCGACTTCATGGGCACGAAAAAGTTCGTCGAGTTGTGCCACAAACTGGAGGCCAAATACGGCTCGCGCTTCACCCCGCCGAAGTTGCTGGAGGAGATGGCCGCCAAGGGCGAGACCTTCTACGGCCGCTTCCCGCCGAAGAAGCTGGCCGCGGCGGCGGCGTAAAAATTGGATCGTCGTCCCGGCCAAGCGCAGCGCGAGCCGGGACCCATAACCACAGGCCTGCGTTTTTGAGCAGGCTGGAGCCCCATCGCGCCTAACCACGAAGACCTGTGATTATGGGTCCCTGCTGTCGCAGGGACCACGCTGTGGGGGTTCTTAGAGCAGCAACCAACAAACAAAAAAGGCCGGATCATCGATCCGGCCCTTTGCCTTTTGCTATCCGCAAAAAACTCACGCCGCCTTCATCAAGCCTTCCTTGGTGAGGGCTTCCTGGACCTTCGGGCGCGCGGCGACGCGGGCCTGGTAGGCCAGAAGGTTCGGCAAGCCCGAGAGATCGAACTTCATCCGGTCGGCCCAGTTCAGCATCGTGAACAGATAGCCGTCGGCAACCGTGAACTGCTTGCCCATCAGGTAGTCGTGGCCGGCGAGCTTGCCATCGATATATTTGAACTTGGACATCGCGCGATCCTTGAAGAAGGCCTTGGCGTCGTCCGCCAGCACCGGGCTGAACATCGGGCCCATGTTCTTGTGCAATTCCGTGGTGATGTAGTTGAGCCATTCCAGCAGCTTGTAGCGTTCGGCGCTGTCGCGGGCAGGCGCGAGGTTCTTGGCCGCGACCTTGTCGGCGATCATCTGGACAATGACCGGGCCTTCGGTCACGAGTTCGCCGCTGTCGAGGGCGAGCGCGGGTACCTGGCCCTTCGGATTGATCTTCAGGTAATCGTCGCCGTTCTCGAGCTTCTTGGCGCGCAGATCGACCTTGACCAGGTCGTAGGGGAGACCTGCTTCGAGAAGCGCGATATGGGGTGAAAGCGAACAGGCTCCGGGCGAATAATATAGTTTCATCGGAATTTTCCTTCCCTCGGGATTATGGGTGACAGGCGACAGAGCCTGGCCGGTGCTGGCCTGGCCGCTGCTGATCGGATCAGGACCGGCAAGGCTCTGAATCTCTATTTTAACGCGTTTTCTTCACGCGAATGGGTGTCCAATTCGCTTGAAAACGCTATTGGATGACTAAATGCATCTGCATGAAATAGTCAAGATTGATGCAGCTGCATTTAGTGCGGTACAAGCGATCCGTCACATCTATGGACCAGCCATGAAACGCAAACCATCGACCGAGGCGACCGCTGCCTGGATTCGCCTGATGCGGATCCAGAGCCGCGTGCTGGATGCCGTCGAGCAGGATTTGAAGAAGGCCGGTTTCCCGCCGCTGGCCTGGTATGACGCGCTGCTCGAACTGTCGCGGGCCCCGTCCGGCGAATTGCGCCCGGTAGAGCTGGAGAAGCAGATGCTGATCCCGCAATATTCGACCTCGCGGCTGATCGACCGGCTGGTCGACGAGGGACTGGCGGCGCGCCGCGAGTGCAAGATCGACAAGCGCGGCCAGTTCGTCGAGATCACGGAAGCCGGGCGCGAGCTGCAAAAGAAGATGTGGAGCGCATATTCCGCCGCAATCGAAAAGCATGTTGGCTCGAAACTGTCCGATGCGGATGCCGTAAAACTCTGCGGTCTGCTTGACCGGCTGGGTTGTTCCTGCGGTGAGGCGCCGTTGCCCGCCGCAAGAGACGGCGCGCCCGCACGATGATATTATTTTCGCCTCAAGCATCCCCGGACCGGTCGGTTCGCGGATGGCCCCGACACCGCGCGCGTTCGGTCGAAACGCCCCACATCCGGAATTTTCATGGCGCGTGACCAGATCGATATGA
>JAQGKJ010000301.1 GCA_028290165.1 Bradyrhizobium sp.
CGGCTGTCCAGCGATCCGACTGCCGCCCAGGGGGTTGCACAGCAGATTTTACGCGCGATGGCGACAATTTACATCTGCTTACAACGCTGAACTCGCCTCCATGCGGATGCTGCGCAACACTCCTCCCGGCAGCTAGGTCATCCAACCCGAGCCCTGGCTGGAAGAGAGGAAATCATGACCTCCACAAACAAACCGTTTGCTAGTGTCACCGACACGCGGGGAGTAGCGGGCACGCTGGCTACCGATCAGCCAGTAACCCTGGGGGTGCGAGGCAGGGAAAACCGCCGGCGGACCACCGACTTTCAGTCCGCGCTCCTTGCCATGGCCGGCCATGATCTTCGACAGCCATTACAAATCATCCAAAGCTCCCACGAACTGCTCGGCATCGGCGTTCGGACCAAATCCGAACAAGATCTGTTGCGGGTGGGTCAGCATGCAATCGACCGCCTCAACGAGCAGCTCGATCAACTGCTGGGAGCTCTTCGTCTCTGTGAGCATTCCAGGGAAGCGATGCTCTCACCCGTCGCGCTCGAACCGCTGTTCCGGCAAGCATGCCATGACAACGAGGAACGCGCCTTAAAGAACGGGGTTGAGATCCGTGTATGCTCGACTGGCGCGTCCGTCATGAGCAATGCGGTGCTTCTCAATGGCATCCTCCGAAATCTGATCAGCAACGCTATCAAATATAGCGAACCCAAAGGCCGTATTCTGATCGGCTGCCGCCGTTCCGGCCATAACGTCCGCATCGACGTGTGCGACACCGGCATCGGTATGCCGGGTGAGCAAATGTCGAGGATCTTTGAAGCGTTCACTCGCCTTGATTCCGCGCGGTGCGATGGACTCGGTGTCGGGTTATTCATCGTGCGCCGGGCCATCGAAGTGCTCGGACATCGCATCGATGTCAGGTCCGTCGCCTCCCGGGGATCACGTTTTTCCATATTCGCAACGCGATCCGACTAGAGCAGCGCCATCATCGCGTCCGGGCACGCAGCTTGGAAACGACGATCCCGAGAAGGAGAACGACATGAATCCCGTGATCACTTCCGCACCGAAGCCCTCACATCCCAATCGACGAGAGGCTCTCCAGACTGTCGGCGCGACCGTCGCGCTGGCGACCGTTGCCGGTGGCATGGCCGGCACCGCCAAGGCCACGGCGACGAACAATGCATCTGACCGCAGCGCTAGCGGATTCTGGCCGAACGGCGCGCGGTTAGCGGTGTCCCTCTCACTCATGTTCGAGGGCGGCGGACAGCCGATCTCCGGCGCAGGCGGTGTGATCCCGGACGCAATCGAAAAGGGCGTGCCGGATTTGCCGACCAATGCCTTCTTCGCCTACGGCCATTATGAGGGCATCCCCCGCGTACTCGACCTCATGGACAAGCATGGGATCAAGCTCAGCTCGTTCATGATCGGCAACGCGGTGGAAACCTCTCCAGACCTTGCTCGGGAGATCGTACGACGCGGTCATGAGGCGGCAGCTCACGGTCGGGTATGGGACAATTCTTATCAGCTGGCCCGCGACGAGGAGAAGCGCTTCATCGCCGATAGCGTCGAGACGATCCACAAGATCACCGGCCAGACTCCAGTTGGCTGGAACGCTTACTGGATGCGCAATTCCATCCACATTCTGGAGACGCTGCAGGAACTCGGTTTTCTCTATCACATCGACGAGCCCAGCCACGACGAACCGTTTATCGTCCCGGTACGCGGACGGGATTTCGTGACCGTCCCTTACACCTTCCACTTGAACGACATTGTCTCCTTTCCCTTCGTCGGCTGGAACGCGGCGGCCTACGAGCAGGCGCTGCGCGACGAGTTCGATCAGCTTTACGAAGAGGGTGCGCATCGGCGGCGCATGATGGTGACGAGCCTGCACGACCGAATCTCGGGCCACGCCGGAAGAGTACGCGCACTCGATCGCTTCCTGACCTACGCCAGGAGCAAGGACGACGTCTGGTTCGCCCGGAAGGACGAGATCGCCCGCTACGTGCTGGCAAACCGCGCCGGCACGCCCGTTGTCGATCGGGGCTTGCCAAGCGTCACGGGCCTGCCCGGGCCGACGGGCTGAGAGAGGAGGCTTCCGATGTCTGATAAGACGAAACGTGCCCGCATGATAAAGGCCCTCGCCGCATTGACGCTTTCGCTGTCCGCGCCGGCCTTTGCCGATGACGGCGTGAAGATCAATGACCTCGTCGTAGCCGCGCCGCTTCCCGACGCGCAACGCGAGGCGACCATGAAGGCAGTTCGCGCATTCTACGATTTCTGGAATACTGGCGACGAGGCGCTGCTGAAGCAAGCCATCGCGCCTAATTTCACCGATCACACGCTGCCGCGGGGCCGACCGCAAGGACCGGAAGGACCGGCCTTCGCTTCCAGACGTTTCCGCGCCGCCGTGCCCGACCTCAAGGTCACGGTAGAAAAGGTGATCGTCGCCGGCGAGTACGTCACCGTGCATATGAACTTCACCGGCCATTTCACCGGCAAGTTCGGGCAGATGCAGGGCAAAGGCCAGCCGGTCCCCTTTATCGCCACTGATCTCGTCAAGATCGAGAACGGCCGCATCACCGATAATTGGCACATCGAAGACAACCTCACGCTGCTGCAAGCGATGGGCGTGGCCAAAGTCGGCTCGTGACCGGAAAACAGGAGATCGCAAGATGTTGTTTACGCGAAAGGATGAAATCATGAGCTCACTCCAATCCCAGTACAACAGCGGAACAGGTGTCACGAGTATCGATGACTATGCGCGCTGGCTGAGCCGTGTGACTTTGGCCGTCGCGATCATCATGATCGGATGGGGCTTAGGTGTCATCCTCACACAACCTGTCACCGCGTGGTTTGCCGCATCGAGCACAGTTTGGATGGCGCTATTGTTGCTATCTGCTATTTGGCAGCTGCGGGGCTCTTTCATCGCCATTGCGGCGTTGGCGCTGGCTACCGCGGTGGTTTCGCGCTTGTTCAGCATCCTGCGTTTGAACCCTCCGGCCAGTCTCGCCGGTTTGAAACCTGACGATCTCGACCTGCTGGTCGCAACGGGTCCCGGCGTGC
>JAQGKJ010000310.1 GCA_028290165.1 Bradyrhizobium sp.
GGGCGAATATGCCGGGCTGCTCGCGATCCGCGGCTATCACTCAGCCCGCGGCGAGCCGCATCGGAAAGTGTGCCTGATCCCCTCCTCGGCGCACGGCACCAACCCGGCTTCCGCCAGCATGGCCGGCATGGAGGTCGTGGTGGTCGCCTGCGACGCGCGCGGCGACGTCGACGTCGATGATCTGCGCGCCAAGGCCGAAAAGCATTCGAAAGACCTCGCCGCCATCATGATCACCTACCCCTCCACCCACGGCGTGTTCGAGGAGCACATTCGCGAGATCTGCGACGTCGTGCACGGCCATGGCGGACAGGTCTATCTCGACGGCGCCAACATGAACGCGCAGGTTGGCCTCTCGCGGCCCGGCGATTACGGCGCCGATGTCAGCCATCTCAACCTGCACAAGACGTTCTGCATTCCCCATGGCGGCGGCGGCCCCGGCATGGGCCCGATCGGCGTCAAAGCGCACCTAAACCCGTTCCTGCCGGGGCATCCCGCGACCGATGGCGCGAAACCGCGTGCGGTCGGGCCGGTGTCGGCAGCGCCGTTCGGCTCGGCGTCGATCCTGACCATCTCCTACATCTACATGCTGATGATGGGCGGCGAAGGCCTGACGCGGGCGACCGAAATTGCCATCCTGAACGCCAACTACATCGCGACCAGGCTCGATCCGTATTTCCCGGTGCTGTACCGAAATGCCAAGGGCCGCATCGCGCATGAATGCATCATCGATCCGCGGCCGCTGAAAACATCGAGCGGCGTCACCGTCGACGATATCGCCAAACGGCTGATCGATTACGGCTTCCATGCGCCGACCATGAGCTTTCCGGTGCCGGGCACGCTGATGATCGAGCCAACCGAATCCGAATCAAAGGCCGAGCTGGACCGGTTCTGCGACGCCATGATCGCGATCCGGCGCGAGATCGCGGAGATCGAATCGGGCCGCTGGAAGGTCGAGGCCTCGCCGCTGCGCCACGCCCCACACACCGTGCACGACATCGCCGACGATTCGTGGGCGCGGGCCTATTCCCGCGCGGAAGGATGTTTTCCGGCGGGCACTTCGCGCACGGATAAATACTGGTGCCCGGTGGGACGGGTCGACAATGTCTATGGCGACCGCAATCTCGTGTGCTCGTGTCCGCCGATCGAGGATTACGCGCAGGCGGCGGAGTGAAGGACTGGTCGCGTCAGATTCGATTTTCAAAATAGCCTGCCCTGTGCAGCCATGGCTTCGCGATCTCGCCGCATGTCTTGCGCGAGGTTAGCCATCGACGTCGGCCCTCACTCAAATCAGAGGGCGCAGGGAATGCCGGGCGCCCGATGCGCCCGCAGCCGCGCGTGGTGTGTAGTAAACACGCGCGTTAGTCACCACGGTCACGCCGGAATCACCCGGCATTCCCCGCGCAATGGTTTTAACGGTTTCCTTCGTGCTCTCCCCGGTGACCGGGCTTGTTTGCCACCGTCATCAGCGGAATAATTCCGCGAACTTGACGCCAGCGTCGGGGCGTCAGGACCACACGACTTCGCCGTCCGCACCAGCGCCATTCGTCAAAGGCGCATCCGCGTCCACCGCATCCCGCCCCGCGTCCGTGACGATCGCGAGCCGCCCCTCGGTGGGACAGGACCCAATCGCTTTACTCCTGGTTCTACCCGCTGTCAAGAAAATTGCTGAAAATCAGAAATAAATTTCGGAATTACGGAAATACACCGGTGTAGGCGAATCCGTCTGTCCTACGCGGGCTTGACGCGCGTATCCATCAATCTTCAAACCTCGCGAAGGCGATGGATTGGCGGGTGCAGGCAGCGGAATGACAGCGTTCATACCTAAAGCATCGCTCTAACGAAGCGGATCAAAAATCTCCGCTCGTTGTGCCAAGTATTTCTAAAATATCGGATTTGGCATCGGTTCGCCGGATCCCGGCCCCACAGGCGCTCGTTGGTCAATTCAGTGACGCCCCCCAACGCTGAATCGGGATTGTGCCGGCTGAAATCTTCGGTGCAAGAAACAACAGCTTGCCGAGAGCGGTGAGTTCCAGCCTATCCCGCACGTCGTTCGTCAAGGCGTTGCCAGAACCGGATCCCAGCGCCACAGGCTATCGTTGGTCAGTTCGGTGCCGCCCCACCAGCGGTGAATCGGGTTGTGCCGGCTGAAATCTTCCTTGTGCGCGACAATTGCCCTGCCGGATTCGGTCAGCGACAGCCGGCTTCGCTTGTATGCCTCGTCACGGCCCCGGTAATTACACGTCTCAAGCGTGCGCAGTTGGTCGTCGAGGCCCGCTACGGCCGGTCGCGGACCATGCGCGAGCCCCTCGAGCAGGGTACCGAGTTCAAATTCGCTGAATACATGCCGCCCGCGGAGCCCCCGAAGGTAAAACAGCGCATTCGTCCGCTCGTATCCCCTCGCGACCAACTCCAGCAGCCGCATTTCCGTCGCGCCAAGCCCCGTCGCGCCGGAGGGAAGCTCTTCGAGCAAGTCAAACAAGACCGGCCTCAGCAGCGGCAAAGCGCTCAAATCCCGGCCGAGCAAATCGAAGCAGGCTTCCGGAGTCGTCGCCCGATAAGCCTGCCAGGTCGCGCCAGCAGTCTCGAGTTCACCCCTGGTGACGTCGACGGCCGGCATCTTCCATCTGCCAAGTTGCTCGTCAGACGCGCCGATCAGATCGTAGTCGACAAGGCGCAATCTCAACCGGGCCACGATCTCCGGATGAGAACAGAGATAGTCGAGCAGCCAAACCAGTTGCAATTGGTCGTTCGGGCCCGGGTCAAACCATAGCTCGACCGTCTCACAGTGCCGGCAGAACTCGAGCAATCCGAAATCCTTGCGGGCTTGGCGGCAGGAGGCCACCGGCCGACATAGTCCGACCAGTGAGTCCCTGGGGCGTGGTTGTCCGAGCGAACCGCGAGATAGGTTGCAAGCTCGTCCGGAGACGGCAGCGGTCCCCAGACAAAGCGAAAGGTGAAAGGAATCACAACGTCGGCGAGGCCCGAATTCTTGAGATTTAAACCGGAGAGGCTGGTCAGAATCAGACGCGTCATGTTCGTCATCGCAATACGTAAAACAAAACGGGCGCCTGAAACGTCGGCAACTCAACGTCCTCGGCGCCCGTGTGTCGAACCTAAGCCGCGCGGCTCAAGCCCGGGAAAAACTCACTCCTCCACCGGCTCCTCACCTTCGGTGTCGCGCTCGGGGGAGCCTGCCAGGATCTGCTCGGCGATCAGGCCGGAGTTCTGGCGGATCGCGGCCTCGATCTTCGCGGTCATATCGGGATTGGCCTTGAGGAACGCTTTCGAGTTCTCGCGGCCCTGGCCGAGCCGCTGGCTGTCATAGGAGAACCAGGCGCCGGATTTCTCGACGATGCCGGCCTTGACGCCGAGATCGAGAATTTCGCCCATCTTGGAGACGCCCTCGCCATACATGATGTCGA